>MIBZ01000042.1 GCA_001829675.1 Sulfurimonas sp. RIFCSPLOWO2_12_36_12
AAGCCCTATACCGTTTGACTTTAGCATTGTCTCATACATTGCATCTAGCAATTCGTGAAGTTCTTTGCCAAACTTCTCTACTACTTTAGATTTTTCTTTTAATTTTTTATCCGGATATTCTACTATAGTTAACTTCATCGTCTCTATATATTTGCTCTTAAGGATTTCTTAGCAGAACTGCATAGTCTGCATTAGGGCTTTCATACGCTTTTTCAATTCCATCCATAGAACTGACAATAATCTCTTCTACTGAATGATTTTCGGTAATATCAGTAATACCGATAGAAATTTTAAGCTGTATCTCACGGTCGCCTAAGAAGAAGTTGCTGTTTGAAACTAAATCGCAAAGTCTTTCACTTGCTTTTTTTGCACTCTCTATATCTGTATGTTTTAGAAGCATTACAAACACTCCGTTGCCATAGTGGGCGACTGTATCGCTTCTTCTAGATGTTTTAAGAAGAAGCCTTGCTACCGTTTTTGTCATTAGCATAAGAGCTTTCTCATTATTTACACTTTTTTTGAGATCACGGAAGAGTTCAATCATAATAAGAGAACTTTTATGTTTAAACTTATGTATCAGTCCTATCTCTTGTTCAACTTTTGTCATTAGATAACGCTTGTTATAAACACCGTATTGATTATCAAATATTGTCTCATTTTCAACATTTTTTATAATTTTTGCAGTATCCTCATACATAGTTTTTATGCTCAAACTCTGCTGTTTTAATATTTCATTTAGTTTAGTTATGTCGGATCCTAACGATGCTGCAACACTTATTGTCTCATGAGTAGCCGAACTTGCTTCAAGCTCTTGTTTTCTCTTCTCAAGTATTTTAGTCATAAGTGACATATTTTTATATAGATTTGCAGTAACGCCAAGAATATTTTTTATTGATGAAAAGCCTTGTTTTAAGCTCTGTTCAAGCATAATACTATTTTCATCATCATTGTTCTCTTCTAATTCAAGAACAGAGATGATATGGTTGCGTGTATTTTGACTTTTATCTTCTAAAAGTCTATCGAAATATAAAGAAAAATTATTTGGAGTCGGTGGCAATCCATCTTTCATCAATGAATTTAAAACTTCTTTTGAGTACGCTTCTAAATCACCCTCAGGCTCGATAGCTCCAACTTTATTTGTCACTGCGCTGGATGGCTTTGCATCACCATCATTCTGACGCACTCTACTTTTTAAAGCTCCTGACATACCAACTCCTTCATTACCTATTCCTTACTTTTTTTAACCAAAACTTCATCAATCATACCATATTCTTTAGACTCTTTTGCACTCATGAAGTTATCTCTGTCTGTATCTTTTTCTACTTTTTTAACACTTTGGTCACAGTTTTTTGCCAAAATTTCATTTAGCTCTTCTTTCATTCTAAGAATCTCTTTTGCTTGGATTGCTATATCCGTAGCTTGACCTTGAGCACCGCCAAGAGGCTGATGAATCATAATTCTTGCATGTGGAAGCGCATATCTTTTCCCTTTCGCTCCACTTGAAAGTAAAAATGCACCCATTGATGCAGCCTGCCCAACACATATAGTTGCTACATCCGGACGAATATAGTTCATAGTGTCATATATAGCCATTCCTGCGGTAACCACACCACCGGGAGAATTTATGTAGAAATAGATATCTTTTTCCGGATCTTCAGCTTCTAAAAAAAGCATCTGCGCTACTATCGATGAAGCAACAGCGTCGTTAACTTCACCGCTTAGCATAATAATTCTATCTTTTAAAAGACGAGAATAGATATCATAAGAGCGCTCACCGCGCGCTGTTTTTTCAACTACATAAGGAATATAACTCATCTAATTAAGCCTCTTTTATCTTTGAATTAAGAATCTGCGTAAGCACTTTATCCTCAACCATAGACATTTGAATCGCAGGTAAATACCCAGCGTTTTTATACTTGTCGTAAGCCAGTCTTGGGTCTTGTCCCATCTGCATCGCTTCGTAATATATTGTTTGCATTACTTCATTCTCTTCAACTCTAACATTTTCAGCCGTTGCAAGTGCATCTATTATAAAAGTAGCTCTTACGCTTTTTTCTGCATCTTCACGGAAAGTCTCACGAAGTGCTTCTAGCTTATCTGCACTTTCACGAAGCTCTTTTATCTCATCTTCACTCATCATGCTAGCTTTTTTATTTAGTGAAACATCTATCTCTTGCTCAACTACAAATTCCGGCAAATCAAAAATTAATTTAGTTACAAATTTCTCTAGAAGTGTAGGTTTTAACTCTTCATTGTAAAGTTTTGCAAGTTCTTCATTTTCTATTTGAATTTTGATTTGAGCTTTTAAGTTTTCTAAGCTTTTATCGTCTTGTCCGGCAAGTAACTTTGCTGCAAAAGCATCATCAATTTCAACTTTTACTTTTTCTTGAATATTGTGTAGAGTTACTTTAAATTCAGCATCTTTACCTGCTAATTTGTCAGAACCGTAACTCTCAGGGAATGTTACTTTTATAACTTTCTCCTCCTCAATTTTCATTCCTACTACCTGATCTTCAAAACCGGGGATAAACTGATTTGAGCCAAGAACTAAAGCGAACTCTTTAGCTGCACCGCCTTCAAAAAGTACTCCGTCAATTGAACCTTCAAAATCAATTATTGCGCTATCGCCATCTTTTGCTGCTCTTTTTTTCTTTAAATCAACAAATTTACCTTGCCCATCAGCCAGTTTTTCTAATCTTTTATTAATATCTTCATCGCTTATAACAGGCTTAGCAACTGCATCAACCATATCTTTATAATTCTCAAGATTAATCTCCGGTCTCATAGCAATTTTAACAGTCACATCAATACTGTCTGCATTTTTTACAAAGTTTGAAATATTTGGTTCACCGATTAATGAACTCATAGCAATTTTCAACTCATCAAGCCCTTTGTTTAAAACTTCGCGCAGTGCTTCTGCTTCTGCATCTTGAATTAAACGCTCTCCGTACTGTTTTTTAACCACATTTACAGGAACTTTACCCTTACGAAACCCTTGAACAGAAGCCGTTTTTGTTAACTTTTTAGCTATTTTTTCTACATTTGCATCTATTATTTCTTTTGGGATTTTAGCTTCTATTTGAGCATTCGCACTATTAATTTTATTCGTTTTGATTTTCATCAATTTCCTTTATCTGAGTTTTTAACTACAATTTTTGGCAATATTACCTTAAATCTGCTTTTATCTATCTTTAGACTTAATTTTTACAAAATTTCGGCTTAAAATTCAGTATCAAAATCCAAACAACCGCAACATCTATCATCACATCAGCAAAATTAAATACGGCAAAATCAAACCCGCAGTGCCAATAGACCATATCCACAACTCCGCCATGAATAAATCTATCATATATGTTAGAAAATGCTCCGCCGAGCATTAAGCCTGCCGGAAGAGCATAGCAAATCTGTTTTAGATAAACTATATAACCAAATACGCCTAGAATAAGGACTAATTGAATGTATTTCAGTGATTCATCCAAAAAAGCCAACATTGAAAATGCCACACCTTTGTTATAAACCAAAATCAGATCAATACAATCAGTATAATATCTCCAACCATCCACAAAAAGCGACTTGATATTTTGATCTATTATAAAGATGCCCGCTGTTGTAAAAAACAGTATTATTAAAATACGAATAGTTTTATTATGCATTTAAAGCTTTTTGAAAAAACTCTACCATATCATCCATATGTAAGTTCATTTTTTTTGCATCTTTACACTCTAGCAAAATTCTAAGTTTATTTTCTGTTCCGGAGTAACGAACTAGATGATGAACACCATTTTTGTCAAGCTCTTTGAGTTTGCTCTCAAGTCCCTCTATTTCACTCAGAGGTTTTTTAATTTTGACATTTATGTTTACCAGTTTTTGAGGGTATAGCGCAAATGGACGAAGTGCTTTTGAAGCTTTTTGTCCTGTTTTTATTAAAAGTGAGAGTACTTGAAGTGCAGAAACTAGACCATCGCCTGTTTTTGCAAAATCGCTTATAATTACATGTCCGCTCTGCTCACCGCCAAAATTTATCTTCTCTCTCTTCATCATCTCTAAAACATTTTTATCGCCTACATCTGAACGAAACAGTTTCAACCCTTTTTCGTTCATAAAATCATCCAACCCCTTATTACTCATAACGGTTGAAACGATGCCCCCACCCTTCAAAGCACCTCTCTCATTCATATATGCCCCAAGAGCGCCGAGGAGTTGGTCTCCATCTACCACCACACCCTTTTCATCAACTACTACAAGTCTATCAGCATCTCCATCAAGTGCAATTCCTAAATCTGCTCTATATTTTATTACACCCTCACAAAGATCCTTTGTATGAAGTGCACCGCAGTTATCGTTAATATTGAACCCATCTGGCTTGTTGTGTAAAACTATAACTTCCGCACCAAGCTCTTCTAAAACCGTTGGACCGACTATATATCCCGCTCCATTTGCCGTATCTAGAACTATGCGCATATTTTTAAGAGAGATATCTCTGGGAAATGAATTTTTCAGCTGAACTATATAACGACCTATAACATCATCAATTCTTTTTGCTTTTCCTATATTTTTTCCAGTTGTTTGCGCCTCTTGAAGCTTCTCTTCATTATAATAAATTTTCTCTATCTCTTCTTCGACACTATGAGGCAGTTTATCCCCGCAACTATCAAAAAACTTTATTCCATTATCTTCATAAGAGTTGTGTGAAGCACTTATCATTATCCCTGCATCACAACGCATATTTTCAGTAATATAAGCGATTGCAGGAGTTGGCATTGGACCGATTTGAACAACATCATATCCAATGGCAGTAAGTCCGCTTACTATCGCATTTTCAATCATATAACCGCTTCGGCGCGTATCTTTTCCAATTAAAATTTTATTTGTTTTAGAGTGAGCTTTAAAATAAATTCCGGCAGCCATTGCCAACTTCATAGCAAGCCCGGCTGTTAAAAAAGTACCGGCCTCACCTCTAACTCCATCAGTTCCAAATAATTTCATGTTTTTTTCCAAAATTTAAAGTCCTGTATTTTAACATATTTAATCAATAATATTGAAATTATTATGATTTACCTTGGCTTTAACTTAATTTTAATTATTTTTAAGCTAATATTCTGGACTAAATTTTATGAGAAGGACTCATGCATGGCAAATCACAAGTCATCAGTTAAGAGAATTCGCCAAACAATCGTTCGTAGCGAACGAAATCGTTTTTACAGAACTCGTCTTAAAAACATTGTAAAGGGCGTTCGTTCTGCGGTAGACGCAGGGAACAAAGAAGAGGCTGCATCAGCAATGACGGTAGCAAACAAACAAATTCAAAAATTTGTTAGCAAAGGTATCTTAAAAAAAGAGACTGCTGCAAGAAAAATTAGCCGTCTGCACAGAGCTGTAAACGCTATATAAGGTTAACAGTATAAATGTTAGCCGATAAACTCACCCCGTTTATCAATCGTTATAATGAACTTGGCGAAATGCTAAGTTCACCCGACATAACCTCCGACATTAAAAGAATGACAGCTCTCTCAAAAGAGAGATCCTCCCTTGAAGATATTGTAGAAAAAGCGCAAGAGTATAAATCTATAATTGCCCAAATCAACGATACAAAAGAGATGCTTTATGATCCAGAGATGGCTGAAATGGCAAAAGAGGAACTCAAAGAGCTTGAATCAAGAATTCCGGTTCTAAAAGATGATATAAAACTTCTACTTCTCCCAAAAGACCCGAATGACGATAGAAATATCATTGTTGAGCTTCGTGCCGGAGCCGGTGGAGATGAAGCAGCTATATTTGTTGGAAATCTTTTTGAAGCTTACACCCGCTATGCAGATCTTAAAGGATGGAATGTTGAGCTTTTAAGCACATCACCTTCTGATGCAGGCGGATATAAAGAGGTTATTGCACTTATAAAAGGTGATCAGGTTTATAGCAGATTGAAGTATGAAGGCGGTATTCACCGTGTTCAGCGTGTTCCAGCAACAGAATCTCAAGGTCGTGTGCACACTTCAGCAATTACTGTTGCAGTTATGCCAGAAGTTGATGATGTTGAGATTCAGATAAATGAAAATGACCTTAAAATCGATGTTATGCGTTCATCAGGTTGTGGCGGGCAGAGCGTAAATACAACAGACTCTGCTGTTAGAATTACCCACTTGCCTACCGGTTTGGTGGTGACTAATCAAGATCAAAAATCTCAGCACAAAAACAAAGAAAAAGCCATGAAAGTTTTAAAAGCTAGACTTTATGACCTAGAGATGCAAGAAGCACTTGCTAAAGATAGTGCAAACCGTTCTGCACAAGTTGGGAGTGGAGATAGAAGTGGAAGAATTAGAACATATAATTACCCACAAAATCGTATCTCCGACCATAGAATCGGCTTAACGCTTTATAGATTGGCTGAAATTATGCACGGCGGGCTTATGGATGAAATCATAGAGCCGCTTATCGCTGATCATCAATCTAGAATAGTTGAAGCCGCAGGTCTTTAACTATTCTTTTTCTGGGCTAGCCCAGAAATTAACCGCGAAATTCTGTAATAAAAACTCTCTTAACTTCACCCTTAAAAGTTATAGTTCTATCATTCATGCCGAGATATAGCGTTTCGCCGCTTTTTGGATAAACCTCTATGCTCTTTCCTACAAGATTTTCTTCCAAAGCTCTGTAAAAAGATGCTGCCATTCCCGTTCCGCATGCCAAAGTTTCTCCCTCAACACCGCGCTCATAAGTTCTGACTCTTAAATTTTTTCCATCTACAAAAGCTATATTTACATTTGCATTATATTTATATCTTAGCTCTCTAGCTTCATCTATATCAAACTCTTCAATATTATCTGTTAAATAAACTAGATGAGGAACGCCGGTATCTAATTTCCACCACTTTTTACCGTTATGCTCTATCTCTTTATCCAAAATTTTTGGAGGGGTAAGCTCGCTTTGCACCATATTTCCATCAACCTCAGCATTTATAACACCGGCTAAAGTTAAAAAACTCATTTTTTTAGGAGCGAGCTCGTTAGCAAACGCGTAATGAGCACATGCACGGCTTCCATTTCCGCACATCTCAGCTTCGCTACCGTCCGAGTTATAAAACTGCCATTCGAAGTCATGTTTTTCATGCGGTACTAAAACAATCAAACCATCGGCTCCGACTCCATCTTGTCTGTGGCAAAGTTTTTTTGAGAGAACACCTCTCTCTTTTTTAACAAAAGTATGAAAAATTACAAAATCATTTCCATTTGCGCTATATTTTGAAATCGTCATTTTGCCTCCAAATATTTGGCTTTAATCTTCTCAACAAACTCTTCACATTCTCGTTGGAGATGTTTTAAATCTTTACTATTGTCTATTACCCAAGTTGCTCTTTTTCTCTTCTCTTCTATGTCCATCTGAGACTCCATGCGTCTAAGTGACTCCTCTTTTGAGTAGCCGTTTCTTTTCATAAACCTCTCTAATTGAATATTTTTTGGAGTGTAAACAACAACACTCTCTTTTATATCATATGCTCCGTTTTCAAAAAAAAGCGGAATATCTATTAGATATGGGAACTTAAAAGCATCCTGCTTTATGCTTCTTTGCTCTATCTCGGCTCTTATTTTTGGGTGTAAAAATGCCTCTAGCTTTTTTTTTGCCTCGCTATTTGAAAAAATAATTTGCCCTAATTTTGCACGATTTACTTTTGCGCCTTCGACAAACTCATCACCGAAATTCTCTCTAACCCACTCACGCGAAGCATCCAAAATTTCATGAGAAATGGCATCAGCATCTATAACCCTCATGCCATTTAGTGCCAAAAGCGAAGCTACCGTACTCTTACCGGTAGCAATTCCTCCGGTTAATGCAATGGCATAAGCAAAAGCCATTAGTTTCTTATAATCCCCAAATACTCTTTGCGGATATAGTTTCCCATAGCAAATGCAGCCGGATGAACATCACAGTTGTAGTAACGAAGTCCATCAAGCATATCGGCTCTTTGAAGGTTAATATCCGCAGTCGGATGATACTCTTTTGAAGCCAGAAGCGCAGTGGCGCCATTGCCTATGTTGTATGGCATAATAATTTTAAAATAATTTGCCAAAATTGTCATTAAATTTTTATTCGCTCCAACATCGTCCAAAGAGGAATGAGTTGTTACAAACTGTCCATCACTTTTTAAAACACGGTTTATCTGTGAGAAAAATGCTCTATCACTCGGCATCTCAGAGATTACTACATCAAAGCCAGCATCACCCAAAGCACTGATTTCATTTAAAGAACACCCGATAATTTTTAAATTTGCTTGAGTATGTTTTGCAACCTCTGCACTCAGCAACTCTGCGTTATCACTTACTATTAAAACATTTTCTGCTTCTTTAGATGTACACATTGGTACATGTACCATCATTTCTGTATAGATAAAATCTCTCATTTTTATAATTCCTAACTTATTTTACTGCGATTTTAGCATATTTGAATTAAAAAGCTTTAAAAAGCCAATATGTTGTATAAATTTAAGTTCTAATTGATACTAGTTAATCTATGCCAAATAAGCTATTGGTAAGTCATAAGATGATAATATAATCACAAAATTTTAGTATTAGGAATTTTTATATGGCTATTACAAGAAGAGATGTTCTGGCATTGTCAGGTTTGAGTGTTGCGGCTTCCGCTTTGAACGGATACTCTGGCTCTAATGACAAAAAATCAACTAGCAACCATAAAGCACCTTTACCGGACACAACAAATCCTAGAGTTGTTGTTGTAGGCGGAGGGTGGTCTGGGCTGTCAATCGCAAAATACACAAAGGCATTCGCTCCGACTGCAGATGTGATTTTAGTTGAACAAAGACATGAATTTACTTCATGTCCGCTCAGCAACTTGTGGATAGTGGATAAAATAGAACTTGAATATTTAACGCATGATTATCTTCAAGCTGCTAGAAAAAACAACTACACCTATTTTCATGCCACCGCTGTTGACCTAGATAAAAAAAATCAAATCTTAAAAACCAGTGATGGTGATATTAAATATGATTATTTAGTTTTTGCACCGGGAATAGACTATGACTACTCTCGCTGGACAAAAGATATAGCCTTTGAAAACAGACTTAGACAAGAGTATCCCGCAGGATTTATTCCAGGATCTGAACATATTACACTTAGAAATAAAGTTTTAAACTTTAAAGGCGGCAACTTTATACTTACCGTGCCATCAGGAAACTACAGATGTCTTCCGGCCCCGTATGAAAGAGCTTGTGTTATAGCAGACTACTTCAAACAAAAAAAGCTAAATGCTAAAGTAATTTTGCTTGATGAAAACAATACCATCACAATTAAAGAAAAAGGTTTTCAATCTGCTTTTAGCGAATTATATGCCGATTACATAGAGTATATTCCAAGTTCGCCAATAACAAAAATTGATTTAGACAACAAGATAGTTCACACAGAATTTGACCAATATGAGTTTGAAGATGCATCTTTTTATCCTCATGTAAGAGGTGCTAAAATTTTGGAAAGAGTCGGATTGGCAAAAGATGCCAAAAATAAGCTAGAGGCAAATATAAACCCTTTAACATATGAGGCTATCGGTGCAAAAAATATTTTCATTACCGGTGATTCAAGACCAATGGGGTTTTCAAAATCTGGAAATACTTCAAACTCTGAAGGGCGCTTTGTTGCATCTTTGATTGCGCAAAAAATAAACAAAACGCAAAAAATAAAATGGGAACCGCCAACCACAACTTGTTTTTCTGCCGTGTCGATTGCGCCAGAGAAAGCTATCTACATCTATACACAATATTCATACGATGCAAAAAGTGAAACATTTGATTTTTCAAACACAACTAGCAGTGAAGATTGGGAGAAAGACGGCATAGTGAACGCGAGCTCTATTTATGATTGGGCAACTGCTTTATATGCGGATATGTTTAACTAATAGAGTTCTAAATTAACTAAAATCTCAACTCCCATTAGATATAATTCAATAATTTTTTATTGGAGCCTCCCAAATGAGCCAAATTAGCTACAAAGATGCCGGTGTCGACATAGACGCTGGCAATAGTTTCGTTGAAAACATTAAACCATTAGTAAAATCAACAAAGATTTCTGGCGTTATTGGCGGCATTGGCTCATTTGCCGGAGCATTTGAATTGCCAAAAGGTTTTAATGAACCTGTAATGCTTGCGGCGACTGATGGTGTTGGTACAAAACTAAAACTTGCTATTGACTCAGGCATACACAACACGGTTGGCATAGACCTTGTTGCAATGTGCGTAAACGATTTAATCTGCAACTTTGGCACTCCATCATTCTTTCTTGACTACTATGCAACCGGGAAACTTGATGTTAAAACTGCAACAAGTGTTATTGCAGGTATCGCAGAGGGGTGCATACAAGCTGAATGTGCACTTATTGGCGGAGAAACTGCTGAGATGCCGGGAATGTACTCACACGATGATTATGACCTTGCAGGTTTCGCTGTTGGCGTTGCTGAAAAGAGTGAAATGGATAGAGTTGCATTGGTAAGAGCCGGTCATAAGCTTATCGCTCTTCCAAGCTCTGGACTTCACTCAAACGGTTTTTCACTTGCGAGAAAAGTACTGTTTGAAAAAATGGGTATGAAATTTAGCGATGAGTTTAACGGTAAACCTCTAATAGAAACTCTGCTTGAGCCAACAAAGATTTATGTAAAAACTTTCAAAGAGTTAAAAAATCAAATAGTAGCACTTGCCCACATAACCGGCGGCGGAATTGTTGAAAACCTGCCTCGTGTTCTTCCGGAAAATTTAAGAGCAGAAATTAAAAAAGATGCCATAAAAATTCTACCTATTTTTGAACTGATTTCTAAGCATGTTCAAGAGAGTGAAATGCATAGAGCATTTAACATGGGTGTCGGTATGATTTTAGTTGTAAAAGATGAAGATGTTAACACTGTTCTTTCTAAAACTGATGGTTACTTGATTGGTGAAATTAAAGAGGGAAAAAGAGAAGCTGTTATGGTATAAAAGCTCTGTATTAAACAGGGCTTTTATAAAAGATGTATTATTTAAAAGGTTTGTTCAAATCTTTAATAATATCTCCGGGAACAGACGCTATACCGCCAAATTCCATCATTGTAAGAAGCGGATAACTTAATGCTATATAATATTCAGCCTTAACCATTGTAGCTTTGCCGCCGCTGATAACAATTGGGTAAGGCATTAAACCCGCATTTTGACGACCTATTTTACTTACAAATCTTTTTGTACCGCCACCAAGAGCATAGCCAAGTAGAGTTGTATCATCAGAAAGTTTTAGCTCAAATGCTACATCTGCGCCTTTTTTATAATTTTTTGCTTTTGCAATCAATTCGGCTGTAGTGCCTTCTCCAAGAACTTCAACATCTTCATAATATGGCATACCAATCATAAAATGAAAACCTGCTAAATTACTAAATGACATTTTGTCTTCAGAATCTTTAAGAGATGGGAATGCGCTTTCAATCTTTGCTTTTACTTTTGAAAAAAGAGCATGGTTATACTCTTTTTGCATATATGCTTTTCCGAAATAAACCGGATTTGTTATAGCAATTACTTTATCTTGTTCATCTACAAACAATCTCATTACAGCAACATTCGCACGGTTTGGTTTTGCTCCCTCAGCTTTTAGTGTTGGACAAGTAAAAGCTATTGTCTTACCGTCTTTAACACTCTCAAAAGTTGATAAAACTTCAAACCCGGCAGCCTTAAGCTTTGCCTCTGCATCACTTGCACTAATATATGCGCCACGAAGATATGTACTTACATCCCCCGTTGGTTCAGCAACACCGCCAGCAGCTTGCACTTGAGCGCCTTTTTCTGCACAACCGCAAAAACTAAGCACAGCTACACTAAAAACTAATGTTAATAATTTTTTCATATCTCTTTTGCTCCTAAACTAATCATGATTGCTTTAATCTTCTCATCCATCTCTCTGATAAACTCAATCTGCTTTGGATCTGTAATTTTTCCAAATGTTATCCAGTTTTCAACACTCGGCATACCCACTTTCAGAACATTGCTGTCCTTGTCTAGGTACATATACATAGAACATGGAGCAGATACTCCTAGTTCAGGATGCTGCCAAACATTAAACACTGTGTATGAAAATGTAAAATGACAAAGTGAGTAAACCCAGTAAGCATCATATCTATTATTTTCTAGACCATTATCAGCCCAATACTCAGCAAAATCTCTTTTACCTGCTATGATATACTCTTTGGCTTCAAATGCCTTTTCAAATTTATCCATAAAGTTAAATTTTGCATCCAACACATCGCTGCCTCTATTAAAAGGAACCTCAAACTCTACCATTGTTTTTTTAGGAAGCTTGTCTATTTCAGTATACTCAACTTTTCCACCCATACCTTTGTCCGTTGCTTCTGATAAAGCATTGATATATTCGGTAAATGTTTTTCTTACTTCTAAATCTTTAACTTTTGTAATATCAAGCATCGCTTCAGGAGTTAAAGTACCAACGAAAGTCTTGTTTTCACTTTTTTTCTTGTAAATAAGATAGTTAAGCGGAGCAAAACCACCAAGTGACGGCTCTTTTAAAAGCAGTGGCAACATCCACGCTTCATTAGAAATTGTTATAAAACCAAGATTATCTAGATTGCCGACATAATCTTTTTTGAACTGAGGATTTGGCTTGCCGTCTTTAAGCAGTTCTGTACCATAAAAAAGTTTATAGTAGTACTCTATTCCGGCATGGATATCCTTTGGAGTAAATCCTGCATCTTCCAAATCAACTTCTAAGATTGTATTGAAAGCTTTATTTCTCTCCGCATACTCTCCTTCTGACACATTCATTCTAATAGCCTGATAACCAAATGCCATGGTTGAAGTCAGTGCCAATAAAACAGTAGTTTTTATCAATCTGCTTAACATATTGTTCCTTTTTGCTTAAGTTAGATTTGTGATATTTTCATCACAAAAAATCTGAAATATTATATCATACAATTCTGTAATTTATCTGAAATTTTAGGTTTGAGTTGTTTTTGAAAAGATAGTGCCGCGAAAAAAAGCGACACTACCATGTGTAGAAAGAAATTTCTAGAACGCGTAGTTAAGTTGAACGCTATAGCCCTGCTCAGAGTGCTTATTTGTTATATCGGCACCACCAAAGTTTGTGAATGTCTCTTTGTTTTCTAAACCAAACACTGCCGCAACATCAAGAGAAATTGTTTCGTTGAATGCATAAGTACCACCAAGAGTTATGTGTGATTCTTGAGTACCAGGAAAACCTAATAAGTTAAATGTGTTAGTTAAGCCTGGATTATTTGTGTCTAAATACAAACCTTTTCCTGAATTATCTTGAACAGCACCTTTTGCATATTGATAACCTGCACGCGCCGCCCATTTATCAGTTTTGTACTCATAACCAATCGCAAATACATCTTGATCTTCCCAGCCAAAATCTTGATAAACTTCAGCATCTGACCAAGCAATATTTTTATAGTCAATCGCTAAAGTATGCCCAGCAGTTGTATAACTTATACCTACACCATATTCAGCCGGAGTTGCCATTTCATCCTGTGAATAAGCAGGTGCTTGCCCTAAATTAGTCATCGCACCAATAGCACTATCTAACACATTTTGAATATCAAACTTTATTTTAGATTTATAAACAGCACCAAGAGTTAAACCATTTGTCACATAAGCTAAACCTAAGTTATAACCAACAGCTACATCTTGAGCAACACCAGAGCCAACTTCAGTGCCACCAAATGCCGCAGGCATTTGATAGTTAATATCTAAAGAACTATACTGAACAATCGGTGTAGCAGCTACTGTAAAACCACTATTTGTATATGCTAAAGGTACACCAAACTGCATAGTCTGTAAAGCTGTGACCATTTTCATCATATCTTCGTTTGAATCATTACGAAAATCAACACCTAGACCGCCAGTACCCCACATACCGATACCCCAGTAAAAGTTATCATTAACTTTGCTTGCTAGAGATACTGAAGGAATAACAAAAAAATCAGATTTGCTTTCCCCTGTTCCAGATGCTCCACCAACACCAGTTAGGTCGTTTGTTGTCTCAATATCAGGCATAAAAACTGTTCCGCCAAATGAAACCTCATTTTTGCCTTTTATTGTTGTAATCATTGCAGGGTTAGCAAGAGCTGACTCAGCACCGTGACCCACACCGATACCAGTTCCACCCATACCAAATGATTTAGCACCGTAACCAATCATTGTTGCACCATTTGTTGCGAATGCAGATGTTGCGCCTAAAGCTAATGCAGCTACTACTGCTAATTTAATTGTTCTTTTCATTTTCTCTCCTACGAGTATTTTAGAATAGAAGCATTATAGGCGAGTAATTTTTAACTCAATCTTAAACGAAAAGTAAATAAGCCTAAATTAAACTTAATAAAAATATTTAAATTACTATAAATATAAGCTGTATATATAAATAAAATTATAACTCTCTATAAAAAAGAGTTATTTAGCACTTTTTATAACTTTTATCTATACTTCATTACTGCTGCTGTTATATATGTTATACATTTGCTCAAAAATGAAAATTGTGATAAAAATATTATATCGTGTAGTTATGTAACATAATTATTACGCAGCTATCGATATTTGCATGTAAATTGCGTAGTTAGATTCCAAGTAGTCATCCTGAACTTGTACCGCGAGGGTATTTCCTTTGGTCATTCAGGATTTAGGTTATGCAAGAAGTTTATTAGTTAAATAGTATTGTAGAGGTTTGCAGAGGTTTTATTTCATCACTTTTATAGAGTTTTGCATCTTTGGCATCAAAAAGCATATATCCAGAGCCGTCATCCAAAAGTTTACAAGAAGGATGTTTGTAACTCTCCTGTGCTTTCTCTTTACTTCTCTCTTTTACAACCTCTTTTTGTGCTCTCAAATCAATAGCGCCTTGACTAAGCCCGCCAAAAAGATGCCCATCTTTATCATCTAAAAATGCTTTAGCTACTTTTGCTTCTACACCATCGCTGATTTTTTGTTTTTCTATCTCTTTTTTTATTGTTTGAAAATCTTTTGCTTCAAAAACTTCCTGCGTAATACTAAGATAACCGCTTTGTAACTCTTGCCCTACAATATTAACTCTATTCTGACTAAGTCCGCCAAAGTGCCTTACAAGCAGACATTCGCTTGGAACTATATAGGCACGGCTATCACTTATCACTATATCCTTTTTGTATTTATCTTGAAGCTCTTTTAAGCTGTCAAGTTCAACAGAATTTGATATATGTATAAGTTCAAAAGCGCTAAGCGAGGCTATTAATGCTGTTAAAGAAAAAATTATCTTCACTTAAATATATCCTCATCGCTTAACCACAAAATCCACGAATATTTTTTAATATTGCTATTGTCAAACAGCGCATCATTTTTTATATTGTAGTACTCATAAACAACAGAGATTTTTCCATCTTTTGCAGCTGTTGTATATGGCTCTGGAATAATAATCTTATACGATTGAGTTCCAGGTCCATAACCTCGCTCATCTACATCATCTAAAGCAAGTACTCCATAGAGCTCTTTTTGTTGTGATGGAACTTTAACAAGAACATGTTTTGCACCAAAATCTAAAGCACGCTGATAACCTTTGATAAGCTTCTCGCCACTAATGTTTAGAGAATGATAATGTGCAGTGCTCTTAAACGGAGGAGTAAACTCGCCTTTGAGTTTAAAACTTCCGTCTCTTGCATTGATAATTATTTCATTATTGTCTATTAAACCGTTAGAAATCTGTTTTGTGTAAGTTGTTGTGGAACATCCGCTAAAAAAAAGTAGAGATGTGAGCAGAGCAAATATATATTTCATAAACGACCTTTAGTTATTATTGTAAAAATTATATCTATTGTAAACTAAATTAATAGATATAGCTAATTTAATAAAGTTATTATTTTGATTTTAGTTGTATTGGATTTTAATTGTGTGATTGTTTAATTTGTAAAAGGAATAAAAAAACAGAGTAAGTAAATAAGAAATGATCAACTAGGCAGCGACCTACATTTCCACACCTGACAGATGCAGTATTATCAGCGATGAGAGGCTTAGCTTC
>MIBZ01000043.1:0-15109 GCA_001829675.1 Sulfurimonas sp. RIFCSPLOWO2_12_36_12
ATTTTCTATATCAGGAAGACGGTTCATAACTTTGGCAAAGCTCAAAAAAGAGACCCCGACCTCTCGCCCGATAGCTCCGCTAAGAGTATCTAAAAGCAGTTCTTTGGTGATCGTACTCTTTAGTATTTTGTCAACATACTCCCAGCTTCTTGGGGTTGCAAAGCTTTTTGCATCGCTCTTTGCATCAAAAGTGAACAAGTGCTCACTTCTATATGAAATGTATGAGACAACCCTCTCATCAAGCCCTTTTTTATACGCCCACAAGCGCCAATCTTCAACATCGACTTCCATCTCAAAGTGAACAAATCTGTTTGCCAAAGGGCTTGGCATGCGGTAAGTCACGCCTCTGTCTCCCTCACGGTTTCCCGCAGCTACTATCGCCCAGCCGCTAGGCAACTCATACTCGCCTACTTTTCTGTCAAGTATAAGCTGATATGCGGAAGCTTGAACACTCGGAGGAGCGGAGTTTAGCTCATCTAAAAAGAGTATTCCCTCTCCATGACGAGGTAAAAAAGCGGGAGGCGCCCAAAGAGCGGTGTGAGACTCTTTGTCGTAAAACGGGATTCCCTTTAAATCTGTCGGGTCCATAAGAGCGAGCCTTAAATCAATAAACCCTACTCCCTTATCCTGCGCAATCTGCTTTACAATAGATGATTTTCCAATCCCCGGTGCGCCCCATAAAAATGTCGGGACCCTCTGTTCCACCAAAGAGGTTATTGTCACTATTAAATCTGTCGCTCTCACATTTGCCATCCTATGTTTTCTTGTTGAATATATTTGCCAAATGCCGGATTTTCCATAACAGAACGGGCATATCTGGAGTCCAGTTGCAGTTGATACAAAATTTCTACCGGAGTGTTCTCATTTTTTGCTATCTCTTGAAGATACTCATTGTTTTTATACGCTTTTTCAAGTATAGCCACCGGTGTTGTTTTGTTTTCATATATAGCCGACCTAATCTCTTCATTTGTACTCTCTAAGAGTAGATTTAAAATCTTTTCATCAATACTGTTATTAAGCGCCAAAGCATAAGAGATTTTTTCATCATCATAACTTAGCAGCTCCTCTTGCATCCTAAGAGTCAAACTCTCATTCAGTGCCAATCCTATTTTATTTGTTTTAAAAAGTTCAAAAAGCTCATCTGTTAATTTTATATTTTTAGCTACATTTCTCCCCAGTTTTTCATCTTTTAAAAACTCTTTTATAAGAGACGGTTTTAAATTTTTGTTTTGTGAGAGCGCTTCTAACACACCGGGATTGTTGGTTTTGAAAAACGACTCCTGCATCGCATCATCGCACCAAATACTCATAGCAATTGCAAACTCTATTTTAGGATTCTGTTTTATTGGCTCAAGCTGTGAGATAGCTTTTAAGAGTTGCGTACTTTTTGTCTGCGAAACAAGATGCATAAACCCCGTTGTTGCATACTGAACATTATGATTTCGCTCAATATTTTCGTAAAATCTCAAAATAAAAGCAGCACTGACATCACGGTTGTCGTCATTTTCAAAAAAATCTTCCCCTCTGTACGAGTACATCTTCAAAAGCTTGAAAAAAAGTTCATCGCTTATTGTAGAGTTTTGTAAAAAACTTTTCAGTCTCTCTTTGTCGTGGCTAAGTTTTAGGCTCATCAAAAGAGTGTCCGCATCTATGTGCTTTGCCAACTCTTTTTCCAAAACATCTATGGAGACAAACTCCAGCCCCTGATATTTCTTTTCATACAGCTCATTACTTGCTTTTTGCTCGTAAGGAGTCATCATTTTGCCCTCAATAACCAAAGCAACGCTATCATCAAATTCACTCGCCAGATTGATTTTATGAAACCTCATCTGTGAAGCAAATTCATCACTGCTAAAAGCACGGCTCTTGCCAAAAAGCAATATAGTTTTATCTTCTAATTCTTTTAAATTCATAAGCTGATTATATCATTGGTTACACTCATTTGCTATAATGAAAAATCAAATTAAAGGATTTTTTATGAAAATATATGCGCCGTGGGAGAAAGCGTTTGAGAGGATAGCTACTCCTTTTGAACAGTTTATTCATGCTCAAACAACGACCGGATTGATTTTGATGTTTATGACTGTTGTTGCGTTACTTCTCGCAAATTCTCCGTTTGCAGAGACATATCTGCATATTTTTCATACAAAAATAGATGTTTTTGTGGGTGAGTTTGGCGTATCAAAGAGCATTCACCACTGGATAAACGATGGACTGATGGCTGTTTTTTTCTTTATAATCGGGCTTGAGATAAAAAGAGAGATTTTGGTGGGAGAGCTTTCAAATATAAAAGTTGCCATATTGCCGATACTAGCTGCTTTTGGAGGCATGGTCCTGCCTGCACTTATATACTTTAGTATCAACTCTGGCGGAGAGGGAGCAGAGGGCTGGGGAATCCCAATGGCAACAGACATAGCTTTTGCCGTTAGTGCGTTAGTTCTTCTTGGCAACAGAGTCTCGACATCGCTAGTTACCTTTTTGGTAGCTCTAGCAATTGTTGATGACCTTGGAGCCGTTGTGGTTATAGCTCTTTTTTATACCGAGCAGATAAACACTCTTCCTCTTGGATTGGCATTCGTCTCTTTTTTGGTCTTAGTCTCATTTAACAGATTTGGAATACATGCGATTTTGCCATACTTTATAGTCGGATTTATTATGTGGTTATTTATGCTAGAATCTGGCATACACGCGACAATAGCAGGTGTAATTGCGGCTATGGCAATCCCTTCAAAGCCAAAATACTCTCCTGTTGATTTCACGGCCTATACAATATGCAGACTTAACGAGTATGACAACTATCCGGTAGCTACCGACAACATGATGCATGAGAAGCAAAAAGCGATACTCCAAAACCTAAAAGATAAAATAGACGCTCTTAGCTCGCCTGCATCAAGACTTGAACACTCGCTTCATCTCCCTGTCAGTTTAGTGATAATTCCTCTTTTTGCACTCGCTAATGCGGGAGTATCTATCGACTTCTCTTCCGCTTGCGATACTCTGGTTCAGCCTATCTCTCTTGGAGTTATGGCAGGACTTGTTTTTGGAAAGGTTCTTGGAATTGCGGGGGTATCTTGGCTTGCCATCAAAATAGGTATTGCAAAACTTCCTGAAAATAGTACTATGAGCCAAATATTTGGCGTCGCATTTCTTGGCGGTATCGGATTTACTATGTCTATTTTTATTGCGGAGTTGGCATTTGCAGGAAACAGCGAGCTTATATTTCAGGCAAAAATAGGAATTTTAACAGCCTCTTTGTTTGCAGGTCTATTTGGCTTTATATGGCTTAAGTATATTGCAAAATCTCCGAATAAAATAGTTTAAAATGCGTGTATAATCTGAAATTAATTTATTTTAAAAATTATTAATCCCAGGAGGATATATTATGAAAACAATCTCTCTTATTTTGCTTCTTGGCATCTCTATTTTTGCCAACGATTCAGCTCACGAATTTGCACCGAGCAAAGAGTGCCAAAAATGCCACACTCAGATATATGATGAGTTTTACGGCTCAATGCACGCAAATGCAACCGTAGATAAAGATGTTATCCATAAAGCAGTTTGGAACAAACAGGTAGTCATGACAAAGACGGAACAGTACAGTTGCGGAAAGTGCCATACTCCGACCGCAGACAACCTAGACAAGATGCTAAAGCCGGGTGAAAAAGCAATGCCTGACGCCGCGAATGCTACCCATCAAGAGGCAATCAGCTGCGCATATTGCCACCGTATCGAAAAAATAGAGGAGCATAAGCAGAGCAACACAAATATTATAAGTAAAACCCCAAAAGAGTACTATGGCGCCGGAAGAAGTTCTCTTGATTCTCCATATCACAAGATTAAAACAGATGAAAATAAAAATTTCAAAAATGGAAATATTTGTGTCGGATGCCACTCGCACAACGTGAACAAAGCCGGTCTGAACCTCTGCTCGACAAATGTAAACAGCGAGATGAACGAAGCAAATTGCGTAAGCTGCCACATGCCAAAAGTAGAGGGCAGTTTTTCATCTATTATTGAGACAAAAACCCACGCTTTTCACGGTTTTGCGGGGGCACATAAAAACTCTGACATGTTAAGCAAATATGTAAATATTTCAATTACAAGAAATATAGATAATTTTATAGTAAATATTGACAACAGAAGTTCGCATGCACTTCTTCTTCACCCGGCACGCATGGCTGTTTTAAAGATAAGCGTAAGCAGAGACGCCAAAACCACAGAGCTTGAAAAAGAGATTTTTGTAAGAGTGATAGGAAAAGACGGCGAACCGGCGATGCCTTGGATGGCTGATAGCGTCATAAAAGACACCATGATACAGGCAAATGAGAAAAGGGCAGTAAAAAGGGAGTTTAAACTTCAAAAGGGCGACAAGGTTGATGTAATCTTGGGATGGTTTTTAGTAAATCCAAAAGCCCTTGAATCTCTTGAACTTCAAAATGAAAAAGTAGCAACAGAGTTTAAAGTGTTTAAAAAAGAGAGTTTTTCGTTTTAACAAGAGCAGCAATAAAGATACAACATTAACCGTTTTTTAGTACAATGGCGACATGAATTTAAAAAAAATATGCTCGCTGCTACTGTTATTTGCAATAAGCTTCTCAATAGTGCATGATTATACTTTTGCACTCTTGGACGACAACCACTACTCTGAAAATACTTTCATTAGCGAAGTGTCGTCTGTGGCTTCAAATGCAACAATAGATAAATCATGCAAGATTCATATAGATTACCACTCGGCATATCTTTTTTTTGAAAAATCAGCTTACATTCCAATTATCCAAAGAAGAAACGACCTTTTCGCATATAATGAAATATTTTTTTCATTAGACTACTTTAACTTTTTTAAACCTCCTATCGCATAATCACCTTTTAATCACAACCTATAAATTTAAAACATATAAGCATATATCTATGCACAAAAAAAAGGTAATTATGAAAACTTTTATACTATTAATCATGCCGTTTATTATTTTTGCTTCCGGCGAGGCAATGAGCGTCTATGATTCTCTCTATTTTAGCAATGCAAACAAGCAGCTGTTTAAACTCAATAATCATCAAAAAACTAGAATGCATAAACTGCATAAAATAGATGAGAAAGAGGCTAAATTTATCATCAAAGAGTTGACGCAGGAGGAGAATATAAATCTAAAATTAACCACTCGCGGCAAATATTTAATCTACAAAGCGTCTACCGAACAATATACGCTTATCATCAATGCTCTTGATGGTACTCTTATAGAAAAGGAGCCTAAGTGAAATCCATATTTTTTCTGATTGCATGTGCTCTATTTCTACATGCATCAACAGTTAGTTTAAATGAAATTTTGCAAAAGCTCAAAGACGAGCACCCTTTAGCAAGATCTATCCAATCCTTAGAGCATGCAAACAGTTCGCAAAACAGAGCTCTCTCATCAAGAGAAGCAACTAAACTTTTAGCAGATGGAACCTATGCGAAGCCACAAATAGAGACTTCAGGATATGAATACAGCATTGGACTTGAACAAAATTTTATGAACCCCAATGTCAAAAACAGTATCGTTAAATCAGCCTTATATCAGGGTGAAGCCGAGATTTTAAGCCTAAGACATGATTTTATGCTTTTGCAAAATGAAGTTCGTTTTCTTTACCATATAAATTGTCTTAATCAAGAGAGCCTTGAGCGATACAGGAGTTCTTTTACTGCTTTTGAGCAACTCTATACAAAGAAAGAGAAGGCATATAAATATGGGGAGATCTCTAAAAAAGAGCTTTTACAACTTCAAATCGAGTTAGATCGTCTCAAAAATGAACAAAAACGCTATGAGAGTGAAGTAGCAATTTCTCGTGCCACTTTACAATCTTATGTTCTTTTGCCGCTATTTAGCGATAAGCAACTTTACTGTCAGGATGTCCAAGAAGTCGCAAAAGAAATTCTCTTTAATAATCAAGGGGAATCTTTAAAAGAAGAGTTGTTAAATAAAAAAGTTCAAGCTCTTCAAAGTGATTTTGATCGCTACAATTCACAGTTCGACTCGTTTACGCTTAGTGCCTCTTATCAAAAAGAGATTGATATAGATAGATTTGTAGTCGGCTTGTCCGTTCCACTTAACTTCACCAGCTCATTTAATGAAGAGAGTCGTGCAATGCTTATACATAAAAAAAGCTCTCTCATGCATGAAAAAGAGGGACTTAAACTGCAAAAAGCATCTAACGCAGAAGCTTTAAATAAAGAGTTGCTACAAAGTTTTGAGACCATAGATGCACAAAAAACTATATTGGCAAAGTATGAAAATGAGCTGATGCCTCTCGTTGAGAGTGGCTATGTTTTGGGTGAGGATTCGGCAATTGAGTATCTGCTAAGCCAGCGAGAGTTATGGAAACTAAAAGAAGAACTTACCGCACACTACAAAAAATATTATGAAACGCTATTTAAATTATATGGCATTTTACAAATTAAGGAATAATTATGAAAAAAACTATTATTTTACAAATGATGTTAAGCATATCACTTGTGGCAAATGTCACATTAACACCGCAAAAAGAAAAAAATTGGCAGATTCAAACTGCTCTAGCACAAGAGGTTACGCATGTGCCTCTTGATGAGTATATGATGAGAGTTACGACTCCGCCAAAACTTCTCCACACTATTTCAGTACCTTACGAAGCTCAAGTTATACAACTCAATAAAGCAAACTTTGAGAGCGTAAACAAGGGAGAAGTTCTCGGGCTTTTAAACTCACCACAGTGGATAGAAGCTCAAAAAGAGGCTATTGCCACTTGGGTAGAACTATCTCGTAGCGAAAATGAAGCAAGTCGAAAATCAAAACTTTGCAAAGAGGGAATTATCGCTCAAAAAGAGTGCCTTATAGCAGACGCAGAGGTTAAAACAGATAAGATAAAGCTCTTAGCATCCGAGACTGTTCTTAAATCTTACGGCACTAGCGATGAGATGATAAAAATACTCTTTAAAGACCTTACTATTTTCCCAAAAATAGAACTTCGTTCTGCTGTTAAAGGAGTAATTGTACAAACAGACATTGAAGTCGGAAAAAACATCTCATCTTCTAGTGCTCTTTTTACAATTAAAATAGATGGAGAGGATTGGATAGAGAGCGATCTTCCTCAAGCAATCGCAGATAAACTTAAGTCATCAAAAGAGGTAATCATAACCATTGCAGGCAAAGAGATAAAATCAAAAGTATTGCTTCTTTCTCCATTGCTTAACCCAACAAATCAAACAAGATATGTTCGTTTTTCACTTCCAAAAGAAGCAGATCTGCTAGTGGGATTAAAAACAAAAGCCACGCTTAGCATTCAAAGAAAAGCCCTTCTAATCAACAAAAAGGCAATCGTACAAGATGGTCAAAATACGGTAGTTTTTATAAAAGAGGCTCAAACATATCGTACTCTAAAAGTAGATGTAATTGCCGAGAATCGTCAAATGTGCTACCTTGAATATAACGCAGAGCTAAAAAAACCTATCGCAATTGGCGGAACAAGCATATTGCAAAATATGCTCATTCAAGGTAAAGAATGATGAAAGGATTAATCTCTTTTTCACTCACGCAAAGACTTTTTATTTCACTGGTTGCTATTGTTATTTTAGGATTTGGCGTTAAGTCATACAATAATCTTCCGGTTGATGCTTTTCCTGATATCTCTCCCATACAGGTAAAGATTATTATGAAATCAAGCGGCATGACGCCCGATGAAGTCGAGTCACAAATTGTTATTCCTATCGAGATGGGAATGCTTGGTATTCCTCATCAAACCATGATGCGTTCAACCATCAAATACGGTATTTGCGATATTGCCATCGACTTTGAAGAGGGAACTGATATATATTGGGCAAGACAACAAGTAAATGAAAGGCTAAATGACATAGCAGATGAACTACCTGCAAACCTAGAGGGAGGATTGGCACCCATCAGTACACCTTTGAGTGAAATTTTGATGTTTACTATTGAGTCAAAAACGCTTGATTTGAGCGAAAAACGCTCTTTGCTTGATTGGGTAATTGCGCCAAAAATTCGTTCTATCAGCGGAGTTGCAGAGGTTAATGCACTTGGAGGCAAAGTAAAAACTTATGAAGTCACTCCTAAACTTGAAGCGATGAGGAGCTACGGTATAAGCCTTGAACAGCTTATAGCAACACTCGAAAATAGTAACATAAATGACGGTGCAGGACGCGTTACACAGGGAGTAAACAGTGTTCTTGTACGCAGTGTCGGGCGTATCAACGATATGTTTGATATTAAAAACCTAAGCGTTGCTTTAGTCGGCGGCAAAGTAATCACAATTGGCGATTTGGCAGATGTCAAAATAGGATACCTGACAAGGGCGGGCTTTTCTACAAAAAATGGACAAGGAGAAACAGTTCAGGGTATTGTACTTGGGCTTAAAGGGGCAAATACCAAAAAAGTACTTCAAGAGGTAAATGAGAGTCTTAAAGAGATAGAGTCTATGCTTCCTAAAGAGACGAAAATAGATGTTTTTTATGACCGTTCCACACTAGTTGATTTAGCAACCGATACCGTCAAAAGCTCACTGTTTGAAGCTGTTATATTGATTGTCATAGTGCTTTTACTTCTTCTTGGAAATTTTGCTTCTGCACTTAGCGTCGCACTTATTTTACCTTTTGCACTGCTGATGAGCTTTATTGCTATGAATTACTTCGGATTAAGCGCGAACCTGATGAGCTTGGGCGGTCTTGCCATTGCCGTTGGTATATTGGTAGATTCCGCCGTTGTTATGGTTGAACATATAACAGCAGAGCTTGGAAATCCAAAGCGAAAAAACGAGAATAAAATACATATTATATACAATGCTGCCGTTGAGATGGCACCCTCAATAGTTACGGGAGTGCTTATTATCATCATCGTATTTATGCCTTTGTTAACACTTGAAGGACTTGAAGGAAAACTCTTCAAGCCTGTAGCGCTAAGTATTGTATTTGCACTATTTAGTTCCTTAATCCTCTCTCTTACACTCATTCCGGTATTGAGCTCATTTATCTTAAAAATTCGTGAAGACAAAGAATCTTGGCTTATAAGAACCCTTTTAAAAGGCTTTAGACCATCTCTTAATCTTGCTATAAAACACTCCTCAACTGTGTTTGTAACGGTACTTCTTCTCTTTGGAGGCTCGCTATATCTTGCTTCAAAAACGGGAAAAGCCTTTATGCCTACGATGGATGAGGGAACTTTAATCGCAATGATAGAATCCCTGCCCTCCATCTCCCTTGAAGAGAGCATTGAACTAAACAAAAAAATCCAAACAAAACTTATGTCAGATGTACCAGAAATTGCATCTATTATCGCAAGAACCGGTACGGATGAGCTTGGACTAGATCCCATGAGTCTCAACGATACAGATACCTTTTTTATACTAAAACCCATGAAAGAGTGGCGAGTGCAATCAAAAGAGTGGCTAAAAAACCAGATAAGAGAGTCTCTTGATGACATGGTCGGTGTTGAATATGTCTTTACACAACCAATTGAGATGCGCGTGTCAGAGATGCTAACAGGGGTACGAGGCGATTTAGCTATCGATATCTTTGGAGATAACCATGATGAGCTTGAGAGAGTAGCCTCTGAAATAAAAACAGTTTTAGAACAGGTTAAAGGAAGCAGCGATGTCTATAAAAAAAGCAACGAAGGAATCGAATACTTTGAGCTTAGCTTCAACCAACAGGCTTTAGGTTATTATGGATTAAACGAGCGTGAAATTGCTACTTTTATGAAAACAATGGTTACTGGTGTGCAAGTAGGCATCGTTCAAGAGGGTATGCGTCGCATTAAATTGATGGTAAAGGGCGAAGATATTATGCATAACTCCCTAAGTGCATTAGAATCACTTTACTATGTCTTAAAAGACGGCACAAGCATCTCTTTAGCCAACTTAATAACATTTAAAAAAACAACTGGACCGGTACAGATTGAGCATGAGAACGGATACCGTAAAACCGTTGTACAAAGTAATGTGCAAGGAAGAGATCTAGTAGGTTTTGTCGAAGATGCAAAAGCACAAATCGAGCAAAAAGTTCAAATGCCTGCCGGCTACTATGTGACTTACGGCGGAGAGTTTGAAAACCAACAAAGAGCAGCCAAAAAACTGATGATAATCGTGCCGATTGCACTTTTTTTAATCTTTATCCTGCTTTTTGTCTCATTTAACTCCATAACACAAGCATTGCTGGTTCTAATCAATATACCATTAGCTCTTATCGGAGGTTTTGCAGGACTTTATATCAGCGGCGAATACCTCTCCGTTCCCGCATCAGTCGGATTTATAGCTCTTCTTGGCATCGCTGTGCTAAACGGAGTGGTACTTGTTAACTACTTCAACTATCTTGTGCAAAACGGCTATAAAGTCATAGATGCCGTGCGTGAGGGTACGATAAAACGGTTTCGTCCTGTTCTTATGACGGCAACCATCGCCGCATTTGGATTACTACCGCTACTTTTTGCTACAGGACCGGGATCAGAGATTCAAAAACCGCTTGCGATTGTTGTTATAAACGGCTTGATTAGTTCAACGATTTTAACTCTAATCGTACTGCCGTTGCTCTATCTCAAATTTACTAAGCAAGATAATTTAGAAAACAAATAGAGCTGATTTTTAAACCTCTGTACTTAATAAGCATAGAGGTTAATCTCACAGCCGCTAAACTCAAAATCAAGCTCGTCGGATGGCTCTTTGTAAAGCAGAGGGCTGTCCAAATCTATATAGCGTATAACATCCCTGTAAGCCAGTGCCAGATGCAGCGCCATATTTATGGAGTATGGACCCTCCAGCATCGAACCGAGCATACATGTAACTTTTTTTTCTCGCGCATACTCTAAAATCTCTATCGCTTTTGTAACCCCGCCGCACTTCAT
The DNA here is from genome assembly GCA_001829675.1 of Sulfurimonas sp. RIFCSPLOWO2_12_36_12. Classification (GTDB taxonomy): domain Bacteria; phylum Campylobacterota; class Campylobacteria; order Campylobacterales; family Sulfurimonadaceae; genus Sulfurimonas. The sequence goes on from MIBZ01000043.1 coordinate 10,857, forward strand.
AAATTTTATGTTTATCATGTTCGCACTTTGTGATTCAACGACTTTTTTAACGTCTGCGAGTCCAAATGCCGCTTCATCCGCTAAAATAGGAATGTGTGAGAGTTGTGTAATCTTTTTTAAACCCTCCAAATCAGAGGCAATAACAGGCTGCTCAATAAGCTCAATTTTCACATCTTTCATATTTCGGATAAAGAGCAGCGAATCTTCCAAACTCCAAGCCTGATTTGCATCGACTAAAATCTCAGATTGCGGCAGTTCTTTGGATATTTTCTTTACCACTTCTATAGCATGTAAAATATCTTTGCCGACTTTTACTTTTAAGATTGTCATTGCGTTGTCATATGCTTTTTTGGCATCACTTAACATCACGGCAGCCTCATTTAAACTAATGGTCACATCTGTTTTTAACGGTGTCAACTCAGTTGCGCCAAAGTAACCATAAAGCGGTTTCTTTGCTTCTTGAGAGAGCAGATGTACAAACGCCATATCAAGAGCCGCTTTTGCACCTGAACCTATCTTACATGTAAAGTGCAGAAGTTCAAGGGCTTCTTTACATGTAAGGTTTAAAAACTGCTCTCTTACACTCTCAATGGAGTTTAAAATTATCTCTATATCCTCACCCGTTATAGCCTTTGTAGCAGGTGCTTCGCCAACCCCGATAAAGCCGTTCTCGTCAATTACACACACTCTTACAAACTCTACATGCGTTGCAGTTCTAAGAGCGGTTTTAAACGGTGTTTTGAGTTCTATATGTTTTACTTGGGTTTTTATTTTTGTTATTTTCATCTTGTTATCCGATTTTGTTATAACTGTTCAACTTGTCATATATCGTAATAAAATATCCTACAAAAAATGCTTTGATTATTTTATCAACCTGCTGTTACTTTTGACTTCAACATATTTTGAACAAAAGCATTAAGAGACATTCCGGCTTTTAGTGCTTCTTGATGGATTTTTTGATGCAACTTAGGGTCTATTCTAACATTAAATACACCTTTGTATGTCTTTTGCGGTTTTCTGCCTAACTCTTTACAGGTTTGCAGGTACTCATCAACTGCGTTTGCAAAGTTAGTTTCAAGCTCACTTGCACTATCTGCTTCAAAAGTTACTAAATCATCTATAAGCTCTATTTTTCCAAAAAAGAGTTTATCTTCACTAGAGTATTCTATTGAACCGATATAACCTTTATATTCGATTTTGTTTGCCATTACAGTATCTCCTTTAACTTGATTTGTATCTGCTTAACAAGATAGATTTTTAAAATATTGCTTGGATGCGGTTTGTGTAAGTTTATGAGACTATCTTTTTCTTTGTTGTAAAACTTTACGGCAGAACCGCTACCCTCTATCTTTTCATAACCAAAACCCAAAAGCAAAGTTTGAAGTTCATCAAATGTCAAATCTTTGTTTGGCGGTATTTTTAAAAATCTCTCAAGTAATTTATCTTTTTTGCTCATAATAAAATGATATCATAAAATAGTTACAAAAATACGATAAAAATTCAGCTCAAAAGATGTTGGTCAGAATTTCACCCACTCTTACAAATCTATACTCTTCACTCGCTTTTTGTACGATTTCAAGAAATTTTTTAAAATCATCTTCTTCTTAAAAAACACTTCTGCTCTATCCTTTGAGGTTTTGGCATGATTTCACATATTTACTTTACCTAATTGCAATATAGTTTTACTTTTTTTGAAAAAGTTAGAGCTGTAAAAGGTGAAAAAAGTGGAGATTCAATCTTCGGGGTGTTGGTTAAAACGGAATAATTCTTGAGATTTGGAGAGCGTTATTTTTTACTGCTCTTATTGTCTAAAATTTTGCAATATATAATTACGCCCTTTGCCACTTAATGTAAACATTGTATTTGTATCTGACATAAAACTATCATGCCTTTGTAAATGTTTTGTTGTATGTGCTAAATTTAAAATTGCTTGCTCAACACTTAGCATATCATTGCTATTAAGCATTCTTGCAATTTGTATAATATCGAAGCTTCTACCAAAATTATTGTTATTATCATAAATCTTAATTATTTGCTTTTCAAGCTCTGTTATATCTTCTATATCTTCTTGCAACTTAACATACAAAACTAAAGCACCTATAATAACTGCAATAACTAAAAGCACTATCCATACAGCGACTTCATAAGTAAATATATTAATAAAAAAACCAACTACAGCATTAAAAGCAATTTTTATCCACTGCCATACTATGTCAAAAATAGCAGCAAGTCCAAAAGTAGTAATTAATAAAATTATAATTCCAACACCTAAATTACTATTTGCAAGTTTCCATATCTTATTCACCTATTTTCCTTAACAAAACTAAATATTTTAAATTAAGTTATTATATCAAAATACATAGTAACCTTGTTTCTACATGTAGAAATAAAAAACCTCGAAATATACCTACTTCAGCGGCTTCGCCTACGACTTTAAATACAGGATTGTTAACTGCGACACAGACATCTTTTGCCAAGTTTTCCAAGCCTCAGTACGCTTTGTAGCTCACTTTTTTCTCTTGGTTTACATCCATAAAGGCGACTTTTTTCTTTTCATTTGCTTATCAACTTACTCCGTCTCACAATCAAATCAAATACCCAATATGTTTATAATAAGGAGTGTTTAAAAACTCATTTAAAAGTTCTTTTTCTCGTTCCACCCTCTCCCGAGGTGAAATGCCTATCACAAAAACAGTTGCATTATTTCCACAAGTGCCTGAACGAAATGACAAATGCCCTTGGTGTGCCAACATATTTTACGCCGTTGCCTGAAGCTTTACACCAAATGAGTTGAGAACTTTCATAATCGTTTCAAACTTTGGTTGGGAGCCTTCTGCAAAAGTTTTGTATAAACTCTCACGACCGAGCCCTGTATCTTTGGCAATCTGTGTCATTCCTTTTGCTTTTGCGATGTTTCCAATTGCTGCTAAAAGTTCATTCATGTCGCCGTCACTCAAAACTTGTGAGAGATACTCCGCTATCATCTCTTTAGAATCTAAGTAGTGTGCTACATCAAAAGTTGTTAAATTTTTACTCATTTTTGTACTCCTTAGCCATTGCTTTTGCTCTTTTAATATCACTTTCTTGCGTAGATTTATCTCCACCAAGAAGTAAAATAATTATCTCATTATTGTATTGAGTATAATAAACTCTGTATCCGGCACCGACTGTAATTCTTAGCTCCGACAAATTATCTCCTAAGCTCTTATAATCACCGAAATTGCCCTGTTTAATCCTATCAATTCTACGGATGATAGAAACTTTACCTTGAATATCTCCAAGTTTTGAGAGCCATTTAGAAAAAAGTCCCGTCTCTTTAACTAAATACATATTTCAACATTGTATCCTAACAGATACATAAAATCAAGATTTTTCATTGGATATTCCTCTAGTTTATAAAAAAATATCGTAGCATTAAAAAAAATATTGGTTTGATTGTATGACAGATTGCAATATATAAACTTCTTGCCTACTACATACTCAGATATTTTATGAATAATAATCAAGAAATGGCAGACATTGCAGAAAATATTTTGGCAAATGAGCAAGTTTTTATATCTATTAAAGCCGTCAATTATAAAAACCTATTTCGCCAACCAAATCAAAACATTTCCAACAGCCAAACCGACAAAAGTGCCTATTATAAAGCCCATAACCGCCATCAAAACGCCGACACCGACAAGCGCTCTGTTGTAAGTCGCCGCCAAAATTGATGCGGATGCAACTCCTCCGATGTTTGAGAGTGAAGCAACGGCTATGCTAAATAGGTCAAGTTTAAACACCTTTGCGCCCGCAACCATAATGAGTGTATGGATAACCAAGATACAAAATCCGCCAAAGACATAAACCCCGACTCCGCTGAAGTTTTCAAATAGTGCTTTTGAACCGATAAGAGCTATAAGCATATAGAGCATTGCGGAACCTGCGGAGCTAGAACCGTTTATGGTTTTTAGCCTTGTAAATGAGCCTAAAATGCCAAGCATTGTTGCGAGGATTACTGTAGTAGTCGTGTAGTTCAATATCTCAAATCCGCTATATGCTAGAAAATTAACACCAATAGAAACTAGAGCAGACAAAAATATCAAAAGCAGATATCTCTTTTTTCCGAGAGCAGATACGCATCCTATCGCTTCAAGTTTTGCCATCTGTTCATGCGAGGCGGTAAAAGCGTTAAAATAGTGCGCAAACGGGGTTAAAAAAAGCAAAAACATCATCCAAATCGTGTAGTTTACGCTATCAACTATTAGCGCATA
>MIBZ01000043.1:15123-20642 GCA_001829675.1 Sulfurimonas sp. RIFCSPLOWO2_12_36_12
GTGAAACACCCAGCGCCGTGCCTACTGCCACCATATTTGCCATGCCGCCGGTCCAACTCCCCGACAATGCACCAAATGCACCCGCCATATCGGCATCGAAACTAAATGCCCAAGAGACGGCTATAAAGCCAAAGACAATGGAGAAAATAGCCAGAGAATACGCGATGAGCAGGGATTTTCCAAGCTTAAAAAAATCTCTAATATCAACTTGCAAGAGCATCAAAAAAAGCATGGCCGGAAGCAGATATTTTTTTGTATTTTCATAAACCGTATTGATATCTTCGTTTTGTTCAAACACATTCAAAGAAGCCAAAACCATACTAAAAATATATATCATTACAACGGCAGGGACAAATTTAAAGATTTTTAGTTTGCTCTTTTGCTCAATAAAACTAACAAAAGAAGCTAAAAATACAAGTGCCAAAAGATACAAAAGCGGCGAACTAATCATTTATGCCCTTGTGTGCAAGGAGCACCCTTAAAACCGCTCAAATTTGCTCTAAGCTCACTCATAAATCTTACCGAAGGGTCATCTTTATGCGTTCTATATTTTCTATCAGCCTCAAGCCAAAGTTCGTCTGCTTCAAAACATCTGTACTCATAGTGACCAATTACATACTCTATGGTTTTAAACTGTTTTTTAAGCTCTTTTATAAGAAAAATATTTGAGGCAAGTTGCTCTGAAGTTAAGTTATCTTTGGAGTTTTGCCCACCGACATTCTCAATCCCGATAGAGCTGTAATTTAGCCCTATTACATGTCTTGCCATAAAGTCTAGCGGCATAAGTTGATGAATGGTTCCATCACGCTCAACTATGAAGTGAGCAGAGACATTAACTGCCCCGCCATTATTTATATCAGGTCTATCTGTTGGCAGAGTCTGAGATGTAAAGCGGGATAATGAACTATTGTAATCATCTATTGCGGTATGATGCACAACGATAATTTTAGGAACAATTTTAATATCTTTTACATCTAGATTATAGTGCGATTTTATGTACTCTTTCGTAAGCTCAACTCTTATCTCGCCAAACTCTATCGGTGTCTGTTCTATTTTTAACGCCGCTAAATAGACGGGAGCAAAAAGAGCTAGTAAAAAAAGTCTGTTCATTAAAAATACCTCAAAAAATGTTTAAGCGTAGTATATTACAATAAGTTTTATATACTTTTAATAGTTATAAATATAATATAGTAGTCATGAATTCAGATGCAATTATTAAACAAAACTTACTAGTAGAGCCACTAAGTTCCGATGCACTCAAACTTGCTCGTGGCATATATAACACCTATATTACGCAAGATGAAGAGCTCTCTTTAGAGATAAAAATCCCAATATTTTTTAAACTTTTAAACCTCCATCCATGCCAAGACTCAATTGAGCATATTCAAAATTTGCTAGAAGAGTTAAACGAGCCGCTGGCGATTAGAAATTTTGAGTTTAACGGAGAGAAGATTCAACTCAAATTTGTCCAGTTTTGCAGCTATAAAATCGGTGAAAATACAATAAAAATAGAGTTGAGTCCAGAGTATTTGCACGCTCAAAGCGAATATATGTTAGACTGCTTTCTTTTTTAATATTACACATAAATAGGAGCAGAGCCCCTCTTTATGGCATGGACACAAGTGTCCCTTGCAACCCCCTAAAGCTACCGCAAAGGCGGAAAACAAAAGGTATAAATTTGGCAAAACGATACATTATTTTAGATACGGAAACAACAGGAACAGGCGAGGCAGACAGAGTTATTCAACTTGGATTTATGGTACTGGGTGAAAAAGAGATTGAGGTTCAAAATGAGCTTTTTAGCTCGGAGGTTCCTATTGGTTTTGGTGCCATGGAAGTTCACGGAATTACGCCAAGCATGCTTGAGGGCAAGCCCAAATGCAAAGAGAGCGGCGCTTACAAAAGACTTCAAGAGCTAAACACAAATGAAAATTATCTTATTATTCATAATGCCCCATTCGATATAACTATGCTTGAGAAAGAGGGCTTTAAAACCCAAATGAGAGTTATAGACACCCTTAGAGTTGCAAAACATCTTCTTCCTGATGAAGAGGCTCACAGACTTCAATATTTTCGCTATAAAATGGAGTTATATAAAGAGGAGCAAAAAGAGGCTGACGCTTTAAACATTGTAGTTAAAGCGCATGATGCCATCGGTGATGTTTTGGTGTTGAAACTATTTTTAAGCAAGCTAAAAGAGATTGTTTTAGCACAATTTCCAAGCGAAAATCCGGTCGATAAAATGGTTTCTTTAACCGCAACACCTATTTTGATAAAATCATTTAACTTTGGAAAGTACAAAGGCAAAACCCTAAAAGAAGTAGCTACAAGTGACGCTGCTTATTTACGATGGATGCTAAGCGGTATGGAAAATCTTGATGAAGATATGCGTTACTCTATCAACACTGTTTTAGGAAGTTAGTAAATAATTTAAAACACTATTTTTTGTCAAAGATATTCTCAAATTCTGGGTTTGATTTACTTTGACAATCTTGGCGTTGCAGCTCAATTTTTTCTAACTCTTCGTTTAACTCTTTTTTCTTTTTTTCATCAACAATAATATTTGGAACTATAAGAGTATCTGCCCCGTATTTAGTGCTAAAACCAAACATCTTTTTTCCGGTAAAGCTTTCAATAGCATTTATAGTATCTATAGCGTTACTTCCATCACAGTTAAATACAGCTCCACCATTAATGCATTGACACTTTTTTTCCATACTGTATGAACCGATACTATCTTTGTGTGCAAATATAGGAATAGACTTTGATATATCACCACTAACCTCAACTCCTGATTTATATGCAGAATAAATGACAGCTTCTATCTTAACATTTTGTGGATTTTGTATAATCCACTCTACAGAATCATATGAATTTAAAACAAGAACTATAGGTTTAGCGTGCTTAGCGATTTTAAGGGTAATAGATTGGTCTTTTTTACTGCTGTTATAGGCTCCAACAAAAACAACTTCACTGTTTTTAGAAGTGTGCTCATTTAGCTCTTTTTTTATTTCACTGCTTGTAAATATTTTCTCTTTGTTTTTAATACTAACCATAAAACCAACTGTGTGCCAATTATTTACATATTCAACTTCTATCTTATGTTTTCCCTTTGTAAATGTGTAAGGGATTTGTTCGTTAGTGCCGCCCTCGTATATAATCATGTCATCTATTATAATCCGCGTTTTAGCCCAGCTTTGAGAAATACTAATCTGCATCTGTTCTTCTTTTTCATAAGTAAAGTTACCGACCCAGTAGCCACCAAAATCTTTTGAATCGATATTGTGGAATTGATTAGAATTATAGTTCATACTGATTTTTTTTACCTCTTCACTTGAGATAACTTCTTTAGGATTATTTGTATTTATATAAAAAGCTTTAAACATATTTGTTGGAATAATATTCTTTTGATTTAAATACTCTCCCCAAGTAGTTTTTGCTTTTATAGGAAGGTCTCGTCTTGGCTGTCTATTTGATACATTAAATTCTGTATTTTTAGGCATTGGGCGCAATTTTTGATATATGGCATAAGCTTTATCATCTAGCACATATTCAATTTCTATAGCTTGTAAATAGTTTTGAAGATTTACTTCTTTATTTATATTTCCTCGTGAGTAGCCATTTATTGCCATATGACCATCTTTTGATGTCATAACAATACTTTGAATGCCGTTACTTGGGTTTTTCCATAAAATAACATTATCAGACTCAAAGCTAGGTTTTGATTTGATGATTTTTTTATTTTTCTCACTTATCCATAAACCCAAAGGTTCATTATTTGCTCTAATTTTACTAAAAGAGTCAGCTTCTAAAGCTAGATTTCCTTTTAACTCAAAAAGAGAAGAACCGTATATAAAAATTTTTTTAACCCGCCCTTCTTTGTTATACAGTATATCCAATCCGTTTCTAAGAGTACAGTACTCTCCATCCTTGTAATTTTTACATTGATTTTCCATTCCTGTGCCATACTTTGCTTCTATAAACTCTCTATTTTCATTTATATAAGAGTTAATATCAAAAATTTCATGATTTTTCAGATGTTGATCAAGACTATTAATATCGGTTTGCTTATTAACTCTATCTTTATATGCCGATATCCTTGTCAATTCGTTATAGCATATAACATTGCCATCTGTTTTTCTCAACAAAGTCTCATTAGGTTGGAGAATTGTTGTAAAAGAGTCTTCCTTTTGTACTTGAACTCTCTGGTCAATTCCGTGAATTATTTCTTGTTCATACTTTGCTGGATAAGAGACAACACATAACATTTGTTTATCCGTGTCATTTATGATTTCATCTTCTGAAAAAAGTAAAGTGTTAAAAATAAGAGTGAAAAAGAGTAAAAATTTCATATATTAAGACCTTGCGTAAGTTCTAATAATTTTATTGAAACTTTACTTAAAAAGAACAGTTAGTATTAAAGAATATTATCATTATTTCATCAAACTAAATAGTATAAATAGTATAAATGCCGCAACTCCGCTAATTAACGCATAAGGCAGCTGAGTATTTACATGCTCGATAAGCTCACAATCACTAGCCATGGCAGATATGATAGTCGTATCTGAAATCGGCGAGCAGTGATCCCCAAATACACCGCCCGATATAACAGCTCCAATACAAAGAGCAATATTTGCATCCATTGCAACAGCCATCGGAACGGCAACCGGAATCATTATGCTAAAAGTCCCCCAGCTCGTCCCCGTAGAGAAAGATATGATAGCGCCTAGTAAAAATATAACCCCTGCCAAAAGGTAGATACTCATATTTTCATTTACCAATGAGGCTAAATATTGCCCTGTTTTAAGGGTTGTAATAACTTCGCCTATGGCAAAAGCAAAAAGAAGTATTACCGCTATCGGAAAAAGTTTTAAAGCTCCATCAAAAGAGATTTTACCCCATACTTTAAAACTCATATTTTTTGTTCCGACATAGTAAAAAAGCATAAAAACAAGCGTCGAGAGCATTGTATAAAAGATAGAACTTGAACCGCTCCCTTTTAACATATCGCCGCCGCCTGTAATATACATAAATAGAAAAACAAGAGCTATCATCAAGAGTATCGGCAATACCATATAAAACATATTTGCATGTTTTATGTCGCCGTGCGATTTCTCAACAATGGCAGGTTTTGCATTTTTCATCGCGCCTATGTCAATGTTAAACCAGATGGCTGCGAAAGTAACAACAAGAGCTATGATGGCATAAAAATTGTACAAAACTGCGTCTAACAACAGGGTTAATGGGTTTACATCTATACTGTTTAGCGCTACTTGGGTTGTTATAAGCCCTAGCAAAAGCGCACCCCATCCGTTTAAAACAATAAGTGAACTGATGGGTGCGGATGTTGAGTCGCATACAAAAGCGAGTTTTGCACTTGGAATTTTATATTTTTTACAAAAAGGTCGCCCAACTGCGCCGGCTATCAAAGAAGTTATGGACGACTCTACAAATATGACAACACCTATAATATAGCTTAAAACCAACGCCGAGCGGGGTGAAGATACAAGCCCTGCCCT
>MIBZ01000043.1:20659-74007 GCA_001829675.1 Sulfurimonas sp. RIFCSPLOWO2_12_36_12
CTTCAATTCCGCCCGATTTTTCTATAAGCTCCATAATGCTTCCGACCAATATCGCAAAAGCCAAAGTTTTTAATATCCAAGATTCACTGAGCATAGAGAAAAATAGTTCAAAAGTTGCTATAAAAGATGAAGCTAAAGAGAAGTTGTTTAAAATCAAAACGCCAAGAACTATACCGCTAAAAAGCGACAAAAGCACATTCCGAGTATAGAGTGCCAGAGCAATAGCCAGTAGCGAAGGTGGAAGTGAGAGTGCTGATAGTTCTATGCTAAACCCATCAAAATTCAATAGATAATAAAACTAAACCTGCTCTGCCAAAAATCTCTTTATATGGCTCACACTCTTTTTGCTTAATCTCTTTAAAACCAAGCTTTTTATAATAAAGCAATGTCTCAAGCGAGCCTATTTCAACTATTGTCTGTGCTATACGATACCCTTTTAATCTTGCGTTTAGGAGGCTTTTGTGCATAAGCGCTTTTAGAATTCCAACATCCATAAAACCCTCCAGTTCTTCCATATAGTCAAAAACAAGCGTCCTGCTATTTAACGCAAACCCGCAAATTTCCATAAGTCCAAAGTATTCACTCTCTTCACCATTTACGCCAATCTCACTAAGAGATGCTAAAAAAACCTCTTTTGTTACAATTCTAGGCTCATAGCTGGCAAGTGAACCAACACTTTTACCATCAATCTCTGCAATTAAAAAATTACTAAAATGGCAATTTGACTTTGCTGTTGTATTTGTTAATTTTTCTAGATTTTTCAAAATCTCTTCATCACCGGTAGTTTTAAAAATTAAATCGTATATACCGATTTTTTTGTCAGCTCTAGTGCTCTGTAAAATCATTTGTGCTAAAAACGGCGCGTCCGCACTAGTCGCTTTTCTTATATTAATACTCATAAACCCTTTTCCATCTCTAATAAATTAATCTGTTTCATACTTTAGTAATAGTAACATACTTTATGGTAAAAAGTTTCTTAATTATTACAATTTGTCAAATGTTTCTCTGGGCTAATGAACAGATAGTTTTGGTTGTTAGCGATGATTTCAGCTCCAAAAAAGCAGTGCTTAGTTGTTTTGAAGATAACAAAAGAGTTTTTGACTCATTTGAAGTAAACATTGGTGAAAATGGACTTGGTTTTGGTTTAGGCAAAATTGAACTTGCACAGAGTGAAACAGAGCCTATAAAACAAGAAGGCGACAAAAAAGCACCGATAGGTATATTTACTCTTGATGCAATATTTGGTTATGAAAAAGATTTAAAAATAGAGATGCCTTATCTGTATGCCAATGAAAATCTTATCTGCGTAGATGATTCCGACTCACCTTTTTACAATCAAATAATTGAGATGCCATCAGAAAAACCAAATAGTTTTGAGAATATGAGAAGAGATGACGCCCAATATGAGCTGGGCGTAGTTGTAGGACATAATAAAAATCAAATTAAACAAAGAGGCTCGTGTATATTTTTACATGTGGAAAAATCAGAAGATACCCCTACCGCAGGATGTACGGCTATGAGGCTTGAGGATATTAAAAAGATAATCTATTGGCTGGATAAAAACAAAAATCCGATTTTGATACAAGTTACAAAGTCGCAGCTTAATGAAATCGCAAAGCTTTATCCAAAACTCGGGATACAAGAGTAGAAACTACTCCTGCTCTTTGCTCATATAATCTTTTGCAGTAATTCCCATTAGAGAGAGCCCCGTTTTAAGGGATAATGCAACCAACATCAAAAGTTTTAAAAGTTTTGCTTCATCCTCTGTCCCGATAATTCTACAATCATAATAGAACTTATGCAGAGAGCCTGCAAGTGATTTCAAATACTCCGGAAGCTTTTGAACCTGTCTTGTTGAAAATGCATCATCGACTATTTCAGGCAACAAAAGTGCGTCAAACATCAAAATATCTGCGTTTTCGTCTAAGTTTTTTAGCGTTGCCGACATAATCTCATCTTCACTCAAATCACTCTTTGAAATGATGGTTTTAATTCTGGCATGTGCATACTGGATGTAAAAAATCGGGTTTGAACTATCCTGCTTTTTAAATTCAGCCAAGTCAAACTCAAGTGCAGTATCACTCTTTTTTGAAGCAAAAATAAATCTAAGGGCATCAGCACCAATCTCTTCAACAATGTCGCTCATAAGTATTACATTGCCCGCTCGTTTGCTCATTTTATACGGTTCGCCGTCTTTTAAAAGACTTACCATTTGAGAGAGTAAAACTTCAAGCTTAGAGCTGCTATAACCTAAAAACTCTACCGCAGCTTTTACTCTTGCGATATATCCGTGATGATCCGCACCCCAGATGTTTATGTACTGGTTATACCCTCGTTCAAATTTTTGGTTGTGATAGACTATATCGCCGGCTAAATAAGTCGGGCGTCCATCTTCGCGAACAACAACCCTATCCGCGTCATCGCCTTTTAGGGATGATGCTATAAACAGTTTTTCTTCCTTTTTATAGATCCCATCGCCCATTTTTGCCATAACTCTGTCCCAATCGTCATAGAGAGATGACTCATAAACAAAAGTATCAAAGAAAATATTTGTGTCTGCCAAATCTTTTTTGATAATCTCCATAACACCGTCTTTAGCCCAGAGTGCAAGCTCTTTTTGGCGGGATTCATCACTTAAAATCTCTATGCCAAACTTCTCTACGGCTTTTTGCGCCAAAGGTTCGAGATATTCGCCACGATAGTAACTCTGTGGATACTCAACACTCTCTTTGAGTATATTTTCACGCCCGTAAAGCTGCAAAGAGAGACCAAGCAAATCTATCTGATTTCCGGCATCATTTACATAATACTCAGCCGTTATATCGTAACCCAAATGTTTTGCAAGTCTATATAAAGTATCCCCGTAAACAGCGCCTCGAGCATGTCCGATATGCAGCGGTCCCGTTGGATTTGCACTGACAAATTCTAAAAGAATTTTTTCTTTTTTCTCCTGTTTTGCAAACTCATTTTGATTTTCCAATGCCCAAGTTGCATACTCATTTAAAAAATTTTCACTTAGTTTAAAATTTAGATAGCCTTTTACGGGATCTACACTGCTAAATATATCAGATTCATTAAATGAAGAGGCAAGCTCATCGGCAATTTTCATAGGAGACTCTTTGAGCTCTTTTGCCAAAGAGAAAGCAATTGGGGTTGCAAAGTGGCCAAAAGAGCGATCTCTTGGCTTTTCTAAAACAACTTCACGACCAAACTTTTCGCGCAAAAGCGCCGATACTCGTTGTTTCAAATGTTATGCTTGTTGTGTAGTTTTTGGAGATTCTTTAGAAGCTATGTCTTTATCAGCTTCTACTTTTTTAGGAGCATCTGTTTGAGCAGTTTTTACATCTGAGGCTTCTGCGTCATCATTCTTCATCTCTTTTTTAAAGTTTTTAATACCTTGTCCTAAGCCCTTAGCTAAATCAGGTATTTTTTTCGCACCAAACAATAAAACAATAATTCCAAAAATTAATATTAACTCCATCCCGCTAGGCATACTCATTATCTTGTTCCTCTTTTTTTTTAAATTAAAGTCAGAAATTATAGCTAAATTAGCTGTAACTTCTCTTATGATAACTATTTTATTATCTTATTGCTATATATCTTCCCAGCTTATGACAAAATCATTTATTTCATTGCCCGGGATTTTAACTCTTGCTGCATTCGCAATAATTTTAAGCACGATTGCAGCTTCATCAAGATTATCGTTTACAATAAGAAAATCATATTCACTGATTCTTTGAATCTCTCTTTTTGCCATATCCACGCGGCGTTCAATCACCTCTTGCGTGTCTGTTGAACGGAGTTCCAATCTTCTTTTGAGCTCCGAGAGGGTAGGCGGAGAGATAAATACCGAAGTGGTAATATCGCCGAGTCTATTTACGATAGTGGCATTTCCCTGCACATCTATATCAAATATAACTAATTTACCCGCCTTTAGTGCCTCTTTTACCGGCTTTATAGATGTTCCGTAATAGTTGCCATGGACAACGGCATACTCTAAGAAAAGCTCCTCTTCCACATCTTTTTTGAACTCATCCTCATCTACAAAATGGTAATGGACACCGTCTATCTCACCATCCCTAATAGGACGGGTTGTGGTTGAAATAGAGAAGTAACACTCGCCGATATCATTGATTATTTTATTTAGCAAAGAGCTTTTTCCGGCTCCGCTAGGACCTGAAAGAACTAAAATTGCTCCACTTTTATGATTCACTATTTGTCACCGAGAGTTATATTTATACTTATTTTCATACCTTTTAATGAAGCGACAACATCCTCGCTTGATAAAGCTTTTAGCAATTTCTTAAGCGCTTCAACACCTTTATCGCCATCTTTATCTATGCTATCTTCATCGATTGATAAATCCTCTTCAAACTCTTCAACTTTTCGAGAATCCTCATCAAGAGTTTCATCAAACTCTTCCTCGTTTACCTCTTCGCCGATTGCAAGTTTTAAATCTCTGCTGCTCAAAGAATCAATGTTAAATAAAAGGTCTTGATCTACTTCTGTTTGTAAATCTTCATCGCTTAAGGCTTGTACTGCACTCTCGATTTGAGATTCAAGATCTTCAAACTCTTCTGCTGCTTCTTGCGGCTCTAAATCTTCTTCAAGCTCTTTATTTTCTTCAACTTCTTCAACTTCTTCAGCTTCTTCAACTTCTTCAACTTCTTCAAGTTCTAAGTCACTATCATCAAGTTCTAAACCTTCAACTTCTTCTGCTTTTTCAGAAATTACTTCTTCATCTTCTACAAAATCTTCAAGTTCTAAGTCGCTATCATCAAATCCCAAATCTTCTTCCAATTCAGTCTCTTCTAAAAGGTTCTGTACTTCTTGGAGCTCATCTTTATCTAAAACACCATCCATTGCAGTATCGTGCTCTGAATTTTCGAATTCTACATCTTCATCAAGTTTTTCATCCAAATCATCGAGCTCGTCAAGCTCATCTAAGCCGTCAAGTTCGTCTAAATCTAAATCCAGCTCTTCATCAAGTTCTTCTAAGTTATCAAAAGATTCAAATTTGTCATGGGTCTCATCAATCTTCTCAAGTTCAATTGTCTCCGTCATTTTTCCTAAAGATATCAACATATCAACTAAATCAGTAGGCAAAAATGGCTTTTTAAGAGTTTTAGTAAACTCTTCTGCAAAATCAGCCTCTTTAGAGCATATATACAGGGATTTATTAAACTTTATCTTAGAATTTATCTCTTGCATAACACCCTCGCCGTAAAGCGCATCATCAACAATCAATAAATCATAACTCTTAGGCTCTATCGCTTCTACACTATCTGCTATGCTTAACTCATCTGAAGTCTTTTGCGCACTTAAAGTTACTAATTTATTAACTACCGGATTATTGTTTAAAAGTAATATTTTCATTACGCTTTCCCTTGGAGGCTCTTTTGACATTATTGTATCAAAAAAAACTAAAAAAACATCTCTAAAAAATTAAAAGCTTGTAGCATTTGGTCTTTTAAAATCAACATTATTGCGGTAAATGTCGCAATAAGTATGGCAAAAGAAACTATGATTTTTATAGGAAAACCAATGACCAAAAGATTGAACTGAGGCATTGTTTTCATAAGCATTCCAAATATAATATCTGCCAACCACGAGAGTGCCGTAATTGGAAATGCAATCATAAAACCAACCATAAACATGTTTGACATAGCTTTGATTATATAATTAAAAAGATTTTCACTCATTATAAAACCGCCAAGCGGAATATTTTTCAATGAGCCGTCAATAAATAACAACATCCAATGATGCATATCTATTGTGAAAATAACCATTAGAGCCATAAGGGATAAAAACTGAGAGATAATCGGCATTGAAATACCGTTTTGCGGGTCTATTGCGCTAGCCATTGAAAAACCCATCATAAATGATATCTGCCCGCCGGCAAATGTTATAACATTAAATGAAATTTGCAATATTGTTCCTATTGCCAAACCAAAGAAAAGTTCACTCAAAATTGCCAAAACTATGCTTGGAACCGTAATCGGTATTGCTAAAGGAGGCATTGAGGAGTAGAAAACTATTGTAAAAAAGAATGCCATTGAAGCTTTTGTGGTAGCAGGAATACTATTATGAGAAAATATAGGTACAGCCATAAACAGCGCGCCAAATCTGAAAAAAAGAAGAATAAAACCTACTATATAAGTATCGCTAAAGACTTCTACCCAGCCCATTTTTAAATCTCACATAACCTAAACATCACTTTAATACCTTTAACTCTTTGTTTATAAGTTTATAAACTTTGTGACATTTGTAAGCAAGTTCTTCATCGTGAGTTACTAAAATCATACCTGCACTATGTTTAGCAATATATTCAAAAAAGATATCCATAACTTCATTTGCGGTTAATTTGTCTAAATTGCCTGTCGGTTCATCGACAAAAAGCAGACGAGGCTGCTTTGTCAACACTCTTGCGATTGAGACTCTCTGCTGTTGTCCGCCTGAAAGCTCTGTTACTTTTTGATTTACTGCTTCATCAATTTTCAATCTTTTTAAAAGATTTTCGTCAATATCTTGGTTTGAAAGAATTGCGGCAACTTCAAGATTTTCAAGGCAGGTAAAACCTTTAAAAAGATAGTGTGATTGAAAAACAAGCCCAATTTCATCTCTTTTTATCTGTGACAATCTTTTTTTACTCATACCCGATACATCTTCACCAAAAATAGATACAGATCCTTCATCCGGTTTCAAAAGTGTTGATAGGATATTAAGAAGGGTAGATTTTCCGCTTCCGCTTACTCCAATAATTGCAATGGACTCTCCCTCGTTTAAATCAAGAGATACATCGGAGAAGAGTTCATAATCGAAGGTATGTGCTAAATTTTTTGCAGATAATAAATTCATAAGAAGATTATAGCCAATTTAATTACAAAATATCTTTTTGCACCCTCTTCGTGAACGCATATCCAATTTTTTTGCGTAAATTTTCTCAACAAACTTTTTCATTATATACGCAAAATAGCCGCTGAAATAGATGCCAAATATTTTGGATACGGCATAGCCTCTTCCAAGTGCTATCAGCACTCCGCGAGATTTTATTTTGTGTTCTGTCAAAGGCTTGTTTGCTATAAGGCTTGTTATGTTTTTTGCACATATTTCAGCCATTTGCTCTGCCGTGTCAGCAGTAGGAGCTATCACTTTGCCATTATTGTATACGGTTGTGCAATCACCGATGGCAAAAACATCATTGTAATTTTGTACCTGCAAATAGTTATTTGAAACAATATATTCCTTTTCATTTTTATCTAATGCAAGGCTGTAAACCAAGCCATTTGGCTCTATACCGCCAGCATATATCATAAAATCCATTTGTAGTATTTCGCCACCGCTTAGTTTAACGCTGTTGTGTGTTACCTCAGCAACTTTCCTTTGGTTTTTTACAACTATTTCCAGCTCTTTTAACCTTTTTTCTGTTTTCTCTACAAGCTCTTTATCAAGCCCGTAAAGAACATGTTCACCGGCATTTATTAAAACAATATTTAATTTTCTGCATATAAAGTTATTTTTACGATAAAACTCTCTTGAAAATGATGCCATTTGTGCTGCAATTTCAACACCGCTAAGCCCTGCACCTGCAACGATAATGTTCATAGGCGTACAGCTTGCACCGCTCTCTTCAACTCTGTTAAAAAGCGACATCTCAAATTTTTGCTTAAAGTACATGGCACGATGCAGTGCTTTTATACCATGAGCATGTATGCGAAGTCCGACAACATCAGCCATAAATTTTGTGCGGGCTCCAACTGCAATTACAAGATAGGCGTAGTTGTATCTTTGTACAGATGTAATTATTTTTTTGTTTTTAAAATCAATATTATTGACTTCTTGTTTTATAAATGTGACATTGCCATCAAATCCTGAACAAAAAGTAAAAAGATCAACCGTTACTTGTGCAAAATCTTCTTCATTTGCTATTAAATCATAAACATCCGTTTGCATAAAATGGTATGGATTTTTATCAAAAAGTATTATCTCATTTTGAGGATTTTTTGCTAATTTTTCAACTGTTCTAAGACCTGCATATCCTCCGCCTATAACAACGATTTTATTTTTGCTCAATATCGACCCTTAGTTTGCCATCATGTGGTTTATTTGGAAAAATTATATCATTTTTGAATTGGATTAGTGTAAAGAGGTGTAAAATGGAGTGGTTAAGGAAAAATCCTTAACCCATTTGAGCAGCGACTTCTGCAGCGAAATCGTCAACTTTTTTCTCAATTCCTTCACCTACTTCAAGGCGAACGAAATCAATAATTTCAGCTTTACCGCCAGCTTCTTTAGCAGCAGCTTCAACAGCTTGTGCAACTGTTAATTTGTCATTTAAAACATAAGTTTGGTCTAGTAGTGCTAGTTCTTTATCTAAAGTCGTGTTATCATCAATAAAACGAGCTAAAGAGCCAGGAACAATTTTATCCCAGATAGCTTCAGGCTTATTTTGAGATTTTAAAACTTCTTTGATATCAGCTTCAGCCTTAGCTAAAACCTCATCTGTCAATTGACACATCGAGATAAACTGAGGAACATTTTTAAGAGGTTTTTTAAGACGAGATAGCTCTTCGTTCTCTTTTTTTATCGCTTCAATTCTGCCAATAGTCTCTGATGTTACGAAATCCATATCAAAATCTCTAAAAGAGAGAGTTTTTGGTTTCATAGCAGATGCGTGCATTGCAACATTTTTAAGCATCGGTCTAAGTGCGTCAGCAGTTTTTTTACTATCACATTTAGCAGCTACGATAACAGCAATACGGTTGTTTGAATGAATATAACCATTAATTGCAACCGTATCATCACTAGCTTCGATAGTTCTAAAACGGCGAAGTTCTATCTTCTCACCGATTTTTATAACAGCTTCGCTAAAGTATGTTCCAAATGCCGTTGCTTTTACGCTCTCAACATCAGCTGGAGAAGTTGCATAAATCTCTTCCGTTGTTTTTAAAACTAAGTTTTTAAAGCCTTCATTTTGAGCAACGAAATCCGTTTCAGAGTTAATCTCAACTACGGTAGCTTTAGAGAAATCATCAGCAATTTTAAAACCGACAAGACCTTCAGCAGCAACTCTATCAGCTTTTTTAGCTGATTGAGCGATGCCTCTCTCTTTTAACCAAGCAGTTGCTTTTTCCATGTCTGCGTTACATTCAACTAGAGCTTTTTTGCAATCCATCATCGGCGCATCAGTAGCTGTGCGCAAATCTTTTACCATTGCTGCTGTAACTTCCATGATTATACTTCCTCTGTTTCGAAATCTTCTGCCTCAAAAGCGTCAGCATCTTCAGGAGCAATCTCTTCTGCAGATTCTGGTTGAATCTCATCTCTTCCGCCGCTTCTTAATGCTTTACCTTCGTTTATCGCTTCTGTCATTTCACGACAGAAAAGTTGAATAGAACGAATAGCATCATCATTACCTGGAATTGGATAAGTGATTATGTCCGGATCACAGTTTGTGTCAAGTGGAGCAACAACAGGAATACCTAGACAACGAGCTTCTAAAACAGCGATGTGCTCTTTTACCGCATCCATAACAAAAAGCATGTCCGGAAGTTTTTTCATATTACGGATACCGCCGAAATATACTTCTAGTTTCTCTTTTTGACGAGTAAGCATTAGAGCTTCTTTTTTAGTTAGAAGATCCATTTGACCATTTTCTTGCATCTCAGAGATAACATCAAGTTTACGAATAGATTTTTGGATAGTTGGGAAGTTTGTAAGCATACCGCCTAACCATCTATTGTCAACATATGGCATTCCACAAGCTATTGCCGCATCTCTAACCGAAGCACGAGCCTGTTTTTTTGTTCCAACGAAAAGAACTGTTTTACCCTCAGCCGCTGCATCAACAACGATTTGGTATGTGTTACGGAAATAACGAAGAGTTTTTTGTAAATCTATAATATAGATATTTTTACGAACACCAAAGATGTATTTTTTCATTTTTGGATTCCAACGACGAGTTTGGTGTCCGAAGTGTACACCACACTCTAATAGGTCTTTCATAGTTACCATTCAAGGTCCTTTAAGGGCATTTTTCAGCCAGAAATTTGTCAGTTAGCTTTGGTAATATCGGGCAATTATTCACCTATAAAGGGAGTTGCACTGACTTTTGATACATACCTGTTGAATATTTCTTTAACTAAAAACTAAAGAAAATCCGCGAATTATACTAAAAAGATATTTAAATTTTGCTTTTTTACTTTTTATTGTCTTTACTTGGTA
This sequence comes from Sulfurimonas sp. RIFCSPLOWO2_12_36_12, assembly GCA_001829675.1. Lineage (GTDB taxonomy): Bacteria > Campylobacterota > Campylobacteria > Campylobacterales > Sulfurimonadaceae > Sulfurimonas. Next base: position 30,884 of record MIBZ01000043.1, read on the forward strand.
ACACCATTGAGATGTATTACATTTATTTATACAAAATTATCACAATTTAAAAAAAAATTTATATAATCTTGGTATAGTACTAGTACAATATCATAAAAAAGTGCTCTGCCCGCGGTGCTGCTTTTTTAAAAAAAAGGATTAGAATGAATAGGCCATTACTACTATCTTTAGCCGCTGCTGCGCTTCTTGGAACAAATCTTAATGCACAAACGATGTATGAGCGGTTTGAGGCAATGGAAAAAGAGATGAACAAGCTAAAGCAAGAGATTGCAACACTTAAATCTGCAAAATCGGTAAAACCTGCAAAATCAGCTAAAAAAGTTGAAGAAGATGCTGAAGATGATGAAACAGTTGCTTCAAAAGATAAAGAGAGCGAAGAGGAAGAGGAAGTTGCTTCAAAAGATAAAGGCGAAAAAACTACAACAGTAGCTGCTTCAAGCGATAAAGAAGAGGACGAAGGCGGCGAAGAGATAGCTTCAACCGAAGATAGGCTTTTTGACCTTGAAGAAGCGGTTTCTGAAATTAACAGAAACACATCGGGTTCACGCCTTAAGTTCAATGTTGACTATAGATTTGCAATAGAAAATATGGATTACGAGATGGCTGACGGAAGCAAAGCTAAAAATGATGCTTTCATGACAAACAGACTATGGATAGATATGGGTTATAAAGCTACAAACAACCTAAGCTTTATAGGTCAGCTTGCGTACAATAAAGCTCTTGGTCAGCGCTCTGGAGCAAGTGATCCTTCATCTGCATCACTTGAAGGATTTGACTGGATAGCAAATGAGAATGCCTATGATGATGCAATAAGGGTTCGAACTGCTTACTTTCTGTGGCAAGATACCCAGTTTATGGGTCTTGATATGCCATGGACATTTAGCATCGGTCGTCGCCCGTCTACAAACGGACAACTTGTAAATCTAAGAGATGATGATCACGCATCTTCTCCTTTAGGACATGCAATAAATGTTGAGTTTGACGGTTTAAGCTCTCAATTTACACTAAATAAAAAGTATGGAACATCTGTAAAACTTTGTCTTGGCCGCGGTATGAGCAATGCAGCTCCAAAATTTACAGCTACTCCTTATGCTGATGTATCAACTACAAATTCAAATATTGACATCGCCGGATTAATTTTTACCCCTTATGATGATAAGCGTTACAAACTATCTACTATGTACTACTATGCAGATAATCTAATAGATGCAACAAATCCTATGGACTATACTGCCGGCTTTGATACGGTTGGCGGTATGCATAGCGCAACTGCTTATTTTTCAGCCAAAGGTATCGGCAAAGATTTAGGTGCTTTCTTGGATGATACAACTGTTTTTGCAAGCTTTGCTGTTTCAAAAACTGATCCAAAAGAGGGTAATGCAATGCTTGGCTCTGCCATCGATGAGAGCAAGACCGGTACATCTTTTTGGGTTGGAACACAATTCCCTTCACTTCTCACAGAGGATGGAAAATGGGGTGTCGAGTATAACCACGGAAGCAAATACTGGAGAAGTATGACTTATGGAGAAGATACAAATATCGGCTCAAAACTTGCGGCTCGCGGTGATGCTTATGAAGCTTACTTTACAGAGTACTTAGTTGACGATATTCTTTCTATGCAGCTTCGTTATACATATATAGACTACAAATATAGCGGGAGCAATGGGTTCTTTGGAAACAACACAGGAACGCCTGTGACTATGGATCAAGCTGTTGCTTACGGTATGGGTGGTATGGTTGTAGACAAAGCGCAAGATATCCGTCTTTACATTCGTTACAGATACTAATAAATTTTCCGTTCACCCTGAGCTAGTCGAAGGGTGAGCTCATGGTTCGACAGGCTCACCACGAACGGTTAATTTACATTAAGCCTGCAGAGCTTCTAACTTCTCTTTTACAATTCTTGCGTGCTCTTTTACTTTGACATTTTTCCAGATAGCTTTTATGATACCCTCAGGATTTATAATCAGAGTTGAGCGGACAATTCCCATATACTCTTTACCGTAATTTTTCTTCAACTGCCAAATACCGTAATTTTGCAACATTGAAGTATCTTCATCGCTTAAGAGAGTAATGCTTAAATCTTTTTTATCTATAAAATCACGATGCTTTGAAGTGCTGTCTGCACTCACACCGATAACAATCGCATTTAAGGCACCAAAATCGGGTGCGGCATCGCTAAAGTCGCACGCTTCGGTTGTGCATCCTGGAGTATTGTCTTTTGGGTAGAAGTAGAGAACAATCCACTTCCCCTTTAAATCTCTAAGACATATCTCAACATCGTCTTGATTCGGCAGACAAAATTCTGGGGCTTTAGTATCTATTTCTATCATTAAATATATTCCTTAATTAAAAATTCTCTTTTGTTTTTCCGTTTATCATAGTTGACACTATGCCATGCTCATCTCTTATATCTGCAACCACTACTCCCGCAATATGAAGAGGTATGAATATTAAGAAGTAGTTATAAACCAGTTCGTGAAGCTCTTTTATGCTTTTTACCGTGGCTTCAGCCAAAACCAACTCCTCTTTAAGATACATAGCAAAACCGCTTACAGTCATAAAAATCAGCGCCGCATACAAAATATAGTATGAAGCTTTAACACCTTTTTTATGCAGGTTTAAAGAGGCAAAATCCTCTCTTTTGCTTTTATCAAAAAACATTAAAGCTATTCTGTAAATAACCAAAAAAGCAAGGGCATAACCAAGGAGGAGATGCCACTCCCACATTCCTGCACGGATAGCCTTTGCAATTATTACTGCATCCTCTTTGAAGATATCAACTCCAATTTCAGAGAGTTTTGTCATTATAATCTCTGAATTTGTTCTATAATTCAAAAAACCTTTTCTCAGTAGTACCGTTCCAACAAGTCCTAAAACAACTATCGCATTTAGCCAATGCCAAATTCTAAAACCAACCGTGTATTTCATCTTAAACTCCTATATTTTCAATATACAAACATTAAGAAATATACCCAAATTCCTGTTAATGATGTAAGTATAACTCCACCAAATGTAACTAGTCCTGCTTTTCTATGTTTACCTGATTGCAACTGTTTTTTAACTCTAAAAATAGTTGATCCCCATACGATTAATGCTATAACAGAAACGATTATATGAAAAATCAAAACTATAAAAGCGTAATCATGAGAAACTCCGCTGCCTTGCATAAAGGTGTTAAAACCGCCGCTAACTCTTACTCCATACTCAAAATAGGTAAGCACAATAACCGAAAAAGCAAATATAAATATTTGAAGATATGCATGAACTTTGTAGTGCTTATTTCTGGCAAATGAGATTGCAATAGCTACAAGAAAAGGTAAAAGTGAAACAATCAATGTTACCAAATCCATAAAAAACGGCGCACGAGTGCCAAAAAAACCTGCCCCAAACATATATCCAAAATCACTAGCCATTTACGACCTTAACTACATCTAATATCATATTTTTTGCCGCATCCCTGCTTGACTCTTTTAAAAGAGCCATGCTTTTGCTCTCTAGATTTTGTGTTAAAATTGAAACTAAAATTGATTTTAAATCTTTATCTTCTTGCTCACACCAGCCAAGATTGTTATCAACTATAAATTTGGCATTATAATATTGGTGATCTGCCGCTGCATGCGGAAATGGGATAAACAGCGCAGGCAGACCGTTTGCACAAAGTTCCCATAATGTACTTGCACCTGCACGGCTCACCGCCAAATCTGCTTTTGACATTAGAGTGCTCATCTCTTTTGTAAATGCGTAAAGTTCCACTTCGACATCTAGCGCTTGATACTCTTTTTTTACTCTCTCAAAATCACTCTCGCCAGTCTGATGAATTATCTTTATTCCCAAGTTTTGAAGCTCTTTTGCAACACTCAAAGCCAAATTATTTATGGCTTTTGCACCCTGCGAACCGCCTAAAAAAATGACCGTTTTTATATCGCTTCTCACTCTTGCACTCTTAAAAAATTCATCTTTAACCGGATAACCTTTGATTGGTGAATTTTTATCATAAGCGGATATAAACCTCTTGGCAAATGGTTTTAAAATAGAGTTTAATTTCCCGTCAACCGCATTTTGTTCATGTATAAAAAGAGGTTTAAACAGACTCAGTGTTGCAAAAGATGCAGGAGCTGCGGAGAACCCGCCTACACTGTAAGTTGCCTGAATATTATGCTTTTTAATTATTTTTCTTGAAGCAAAAAAAGCTTTCAACACCAGCCAAAGAGCCTTTAGTTTGCCTATGCCTTTTTTATTTACAACGCCCGTGGTCTCTAAAAAATAGACATGGCTAAATATACTGTGTGATTCAAAATATTTTCTGTCCTGTCCGCTTGTTGAACCTATAAAAATAGCTTCATGCCCTTGCTGTGCAACTGCTTCAGCCAAAGCTTCCGCAATAACCAAATGACCGCCGGTTCCGCCTCCGGTAATACAAATCTTCATCTATCTATCTCCAAATATATACATGTCAATCCATTCTTGCTTTTTTAGATGCCATAAGAACCATACCTATTCCAATGGACGCGGCCAAAATTGTAGACCCTCCATAACTTAAAAACGGAACAGAGATACCTTTAATCGGAGTAATTCCGCTGATTCCATAAGCATTTACCAAAAATGCAAAAGCAAGAAGAAGTCCGATTCCCAAACTAAAAAGATATGTTGTTGAATCATTTGAACGATTTGCAATCTTAAAAATTCTATGAAGCATCATTAAAAATATAACTACTACGGTTAAAACACCGACAAATCCGAACTCTTCAGCAAGTCCCGCTAAAACAAAATCGGTATGAACCTCGCTTAAAAAACCCAATTTAAAAGTTCCGTTTGATATTCCTGTACCAAAGAGACCTCCGTTATGAATTGCATTTAAAGAGTGCCCTATCTGATACGGCTCAACCTCTGTCGGAACCCTCAACTGTGCAGCAATCGACTCTGGGAAAATCTCTAAAATATTGTTTTGCGCCAATGCCCACCAAGATTTTATACGCAAGATTCTATGCTCTGCCGTAAAAATAAAAAATAGAAAAAACAGAACCGCTCCAACTAAAAGCGTCAAGAAGAACCTAAAACTGCTTCCCGCAAACATAAGCATAAAAAGCAGTGTCAGTCCAAGCACTACAACCTGACCCAAGTCATTTTGAACAAAAGCTATAACAAACATTGCTCCTATAAAAACTATTCCATAAGGTGCAAATCTGATATACTCCTCTTTCACTCCCATACCGCCGTGATGTCCCAATTTTCTTGAGAAACTCCATGCTAAAAAATATACAAAACCGATTTTAAAAAATTCAACCGGAGCGAGTGAAAATCCAAAAATCTTTATCCATCTTTTTGCTCCTCCAACTGCTGAAACCAAAAATTCAGGTAAAAAGGGCATAGCTATCATCAATATCGTAGAGCCTATAAAAAGTGTAAATCCAATAGGTTTTAGATGCCTGTCAGGGTCGCCTTGAGCTAAAAACCAGATAATAAATATGCTTAAAAATCCAAAAGCTGTTTGTCTGATAGCAAAATGAAACTGATTTACTTCAAAAAGCAGGGTTATATATGCCGAGAGCGAATATACTAAAACAATGCTTATTCCGATAAGTATTGAGACAAGCGCAAAAAGTTTTCTATCTGCCATATATGATTACTTTATTTTGTTGATTTTAAGCACAAACTCAACTTCTGCTTTGGATATATGCAACTCTTTTGAGATAGTATCGAGACTAATCCCCTGCTTATAGAGTGATATAACTTTTTCATCATCATTTCCGTGAATAGATGCGGGAATAGATATCTGTTTAACACCGCTCTCGAGTGAAGATATTCTGGAGTTAATATGCTCCTCTATATTTTGGATACTCTCTTCTAATTTTCTTAAACCGAGAGAAATAGGCTTAACCATATCGTAAACTGTTCTCTCAACCTCTTGATATATCTCTTCATCATTCATGCGAGAGCTGTTTTTTTTGATACTTGCCTGGGTGTCGCTGAGTTTTTTCTTTAGGTAAAAAATCTCTCTGTTTAACTCTTCTGCCGCCGATGCGACAGAGCGAATATTTCTGTTATACTCTGAATCTTTTGTAAAAACATAGTAGATTAGGTACAAAATCATGGCCGCCATTGCAACCACAAAATACTCTACATTTATAGATTCAAAATTCATTCTCTGCTCTCTTTTGCTTCACGAATGAGAACTCTCTCTCTTGCGGTGAGGTATGCGCCCCACTCATTCTCGTCACGCTTATGTATCTTTGTGATTTTTGCCAGTGACTTGTCCACTGCCGTAAAAAAGAGCGCCAAATCTCTTTTTGGATGGACAGGCATCGTAACTCTGCCGTAATACTCCATCCCCTCTTCCAAAACATCCTCACTCAACTTGAAGTGCTCAAATCCGATGGACTCTATCTCTGCTTTGCCCGCAAGTGATAATCTTTTTGGCTCTTCATTTCTCAAAAGTTTCTCAATAGCATCTACTTTTCTATGCAGCTCAACAATAAGGTTTAACAAAACCGGATCCGTGTCTTGCGTATCGCCTTTTGCACGGGCAATTTTTACCCAATGTGTTATAGAGTCTTCACTGCTTTCATCTATCTGGTGAAACTCTTTTAAAAATGTCTCTATACTTGAGGCGACTTCGCTAAAAACCAAACCGATTGATACTTTGACTAAACGAACGCTCATAATATAACCTTGTCTAAAACAATTAAAATAAAAAATACAATCCCAAGATAGCCATTTACCGTAAAGAAAGCCCTATCAATTTTAGTAAAATCTTTTCTCACAAGATAGTGCTCGTAGCCAAGCATAAAAGCGCTCAAGATTACAGCGATATACGCAAATAGATTAAGCCCCGCAACCCACACAAAAAGCGCCCAAAAAATTACACTCAGCATATGAAAAAAAGCCGAGATTTTAAGCGTTGCTTCTGAGCCGTACTTTGACGGAATTGAGTGAAGCCCTCTCTCTTTGTCAAAATCTATATCTTGCAAAGAGTACAATAAATCAAAACCTGCCACCCAAAATATAACGCCCAAACTAAGCATAACCGACCACGGCGTTATCTCTGCGCTCACTGCAACAACACCTGCAATCGGGGCAAGTCCAAGCGAAATACCCAAAACGATATGCGCCAAAGATGAAAATCTTTTAAAATATGAGTAACTGCCTATAATAACAAGGATTGGAAAACTTAAATAAAATGCAAACGGGTTGATTATGTATGCAACAGCTATGAAAACAGAAGCATTTAGAATGGTAAAAATCAAAATCGAGTTAGCATCCAATCTTCCGTCAACGCTTGGTCTTGATAATGTTCTAGGGTTTTGCGCATCAATATCTCTATCTGCAAATCTGTTTAACCCCATTGCGAAATTTCTCGCACTTATTGCCGCAAACACACCTAAAATCAGTAAAACAAAACCAAACCAGCCATCGGCTGCGACAACCATGGCGATAAAAATAAAGGGGAGCGAAAAAATAGAGTGTTCAAACATAACAAGTTCATTAAAATCTCTAAGTTTATTTATATATTTTTGCAAAATTGACCCTAAATTGTTTTTGTTTTATTTTACCCAAAGTTGATTTAAAAATTCTGTAATAGGCTTCATACTTCAATGTAATCCAAATCTTCATGAAATGTCTCACGGGTAAAATAAAGAGCTGCCATTGCGATTGAAAATGTTACCGCCCCGACTATTGCCGCTGAACCTAAAACACCCATACTCTCTTTTAAAAACATAAAGCTTGATGTGATTGGAACTACCGAACCGCGGACAAAATTTGGAACTGTCGTCGCCACAGTCGCGCGGATATTTGTTCCAAACTGTTCAGCCGCCATAGTGATAAACAGAGCCCAATAACCGCAAAACACACCAAGAAAAAAGACACAGATATAAAAAGAGTCTGCCGTTGCGCCAGAGAGAGTGAAATAGTAGATGACGCTTGCTATTGAGAAGAGCATAAAAAATGTATAGGCTTTTTTACGGCTTCTCATCTGCTGAGAGAGATAACCGCTAGCCAAATCACCGATGGAGAGACCTATGTAGCAGTACATCAGCGCTTGACCGGCGCTTACGCTGCCCTCAATCGATAGTGCAACGGCAAACTCCGGCGAAAACATCACTAAAACACCGACGACATACCACAGCGGCATACCGATAACAATCGCCTTTATGTACTTGCCAAAGAGCTTTTTGTTGCTAAAGAGGCTAAAAAAATGACCCCTCTTGACATCATCGCTTACATGATGCTCAAACATCGCAGACTCTCTGACCCTAAATCTTAAAATCAGCAGTAAAAAGCCGAGCACTCCGCCGATGATATAGGCGTTACGCCATGCAAAATGTTCCGCAACGATATTTGCCGCAACAACTCCAAGCACTCCAAATGCCGCGATGCTCATCACCCCGTATCCGCGAAGCTCTTTAGGCAGAATCTCTGCTACAAGCGTAACACCCGCCCCAAGCTCGCCCGCTAAACCGATACCCGCAATAAAGCGCAGAAGTGCATACTGCTCGACATTTACTACAAAGGCATTGAGAAGATTTGCAATCGAGTAGAGGATAATAGAGGCAAAAAGTACCGACAAACGCCCCTTCTTATCGCCCAAAATGCCCCATAGAATTCCGCCGATAAGCATCCCTGCCATTTGAGCATTAAGAATCATCGACCCCCAGAGAGTTATCTCCTCTTTGTTTAGCCCAAGTTCGGTTAAACTCTCAACCCGCACCACTCCAAAGAGAATCAAATCATAAATATCTACAAAATAGCCCATCGCAATGACGATAACGGGCAGTGTCAACACCTGACGCCAAACTGGTACCGTCATCACTCTGCCTCTTTTCGTCTAGTAGTGTAAAACGCGTAAATCAGCATCCCGATTATCGACCATCCGATGAATCTTAACCATGTTTCAAACGGCAGTCCCGCCATCATAAAAATTATCAAGATGAAATTAAGAGGCATAAGGATTTTAAATGCAGGAACTTTAAATGTAGGCTGAATAATGTTTTGACGACGCAATACTATAATCGCCACCGCCACCATCAAATAGGCGAAGAGCGTTCCGATATTTACAAGCTCCGCAAGTGTTTTAAGAGGAACAAGCCCCGCCATAACGCTCAAAAGCACGCCCCCAATGAGAGTTGCTTTGTACGGAGTGTTAAATTTAGGATGAATTTCACTCAAAGTTTTTGGCAGAAGTCCGTCGCGGGCAAGGGCAAAAAGGATACGGGTAAATCCAAGTCCCATAACCAGCATCACCGTTGTAATTGTTATAACCGCTCCCAAAGCAATGATATTTGCGGCAAAAGGCTCATTCACTTTATAGAGCGCAAAAGCAAGCGCATCCGGAACATTAAGCTCCTGATACGGGACAATCGCCGTGAGGGTAAAACTCACAAGGATAAAAAAGACCACACTTAGGGCTAAAGAGAGTATCAGCCCCAGCGGAATATTTTTTGTAGGATTTTTCGTCTCTTCTGCCACCGTACTTATCGCATCAAAGCCCAAATATGCGAAGATAATCAGTGCGGCACCGTGCCAGACACCCTCCCATCCAAACGGCAGGAAGTTCGACAAATTGTTAAAATCGACATGCGGCAAACCGACAACGACAAATGTAACCAAAACCCCAAGCTTTATAAAGACAATCACCGTATTAACCCTTGCACTCTCTTTGATTCCGATTGCAAGAAGAACGAAAATCGCTAGAATAATTCCAAAAGCGCTGATGTCAATGTATGTTCCGGCACTGGGATTATACGCACCGCTAAGAGCCAAAGGGATTTCAACTCCCATGCTGTTTTCTAAAAAACGGCGCAGATACCCAGACCATCCCGTAGCCACCGCAGCAGTTGCAACACCGTACTCAAGCAGAAGATTCCACCCGACAAACCATGCAAAAACCTCGCCTAGTGAAGCAAATGTAAAACTGTAGGCACTTCCCGCCACCGGATAAGCAGAGCTGAGTTCCGCATAAATCAGAGCCGTTATGCCAATCATAACAGCACCGAGCAGAAACGATAAAACGATAGCAGGTCCTGCCATAGTCGCCGCCGCCTGACCGGTAATAACAAAAATACCCGCCCCTATTACCGCACCCACTCCGATAAATGTCACATCCATCAGCCCAAGTTTTCGCTGAAACTCTCCATTAACACCGCTCATATCTTTTTTTTGAAAAATATCTCTCATTCCAACTGCTCTTTAATATAATTTTGCTCTCTGCCAATTGCTTTTTTTATAAGTATTTATAATTTTACCTTACTTACAATAAGCAGACTATTAAATAACCGGATTTTAAACGCAAAATGATATAATCCCACCATGATTCAGATAGCTATTATTGGTCCCACAGCATCAGGAAAAAGTGATTTAGCCATAAAAATCGCTAAAAAAACAGATGCCTACATACTCTCAATCGACTCGCTTAGCATCTACAAAGAGATTGACATAGTCTCAGCGAAACCATCGCAAAAAGAGCTTGATGAACTGAAACATTTCGGTGTAAATCTTCTAAATCCGGATGAATATTTCAGCGTTGATATTTTTATAGATTTATACAAAGAAGTGCTTCTTCGATGTCAAAAAGATAAAAAAAATCTTATCATCGTCGGAGGCACCTCTTTTTACCTAAAATCGCTAATCAGCGGGCTCTCTGATATTCCAAAAATTGATGATGCCGCAAAAAAAAGAGTTGAAAAAAAGCTTCTTAACTTACAAAAAAGTTATAACTTTTTATATAAACTTGATGCAGAGTATATGAAAAATATCTCCGCAAACGACAGATACAGGATAGAAAAAGCGCTGCTTATTTATGAGGCTTCAAAACTCAGTGTGAGCGAGTGGTTTAGAGCCAATCCACCGAAACCGATTATAGAAAATCTTGCCATTTATAACATTGAAGTTAGCAGAGAAGTTTTAAGGCAGAGGATAAAAAAACGCACCCTGAAGATGGTTGAGCTTGGCTTGATAGACGAAGTTTGCCGCTTGGAGCAGCGCTACACAAGACTTCCGCATTCTATGAACTCCATAGGGATAGTGGAGGTTTTGGAGTATCTTGATGGCAAAGTCAGCCTTGAGAAGATGATAGAAAATATCTCCACCCACACCGCACAGCTTGCCAAAAGACAGCAGACTTTTAACCGCACTCAGTTTGAAAATACTATAAACGCACCGCTTGAGGAGTTGGAAGATGTTATATTAGACTTTTGTCATAACTCATACTCGCTTACTTAGGCTTCACGGTGGGTACCCCAAATCTTGTATAACAAGATTTGACCCTTCCGTTGCAGAATCGTTCGCTTCGTATAGTTATTCACAATTTAAAAAACTCTCTATCTCTTGTTCTATCTCATCAATCGCCTCTGTCGCTTTTTTGTAAAGCACTTTTGAAAAGTAGGCGTCGTTTATGGCACTGCTTGGCTCATAGTTGTTTAAAATCGACCTAGTCGCAAACTGCGCCATGGTATTTACCCCTATGACATTTCCGCTTGTCCCTATGACGACGAAAAGAGAACAGTCCTGAATATGTCTGTTTAGCTCCTCGTACATGGGTGCCTGCTCGCCGAAAAAGACGATGTTTGGTCTCAGCTTTGTGTGGCACTTTGGGCAGAGTCCGCCGTTAAACTCTTTTTGGCTTTTGTACCCAATGTCAAATATGAGACTACAGTCGTAGTTTTGGCATCTAAGCTCGCTTAAAAATCCGTGAAGATGGATAACTTCATCATAGCCTAGCCCCGCCTTTTCAAAAAGATTGTCCACATTTTGAGTTATGACGGCTATATCTTTTTTGTATCTCTTTTTTAGATTTGCTACGACTTTATGGGCATAGTTTGGCTCTTTAAACTCAAGCTCTGCCCTTCTTTTATCGTAAAACTCAACGGTTATGGTCTTGTGTTTTTGCATGCTGTCATAGTTGCATACTACGCCTACATCATGCTCTTCCCAAAGCCCGTCGCTGTCTCTAAATGTTTTTATGCCCGACTCCGCGCTGATGCCCGCACCGCTTAAAATCAAAACTTTTGCCATCTGTCTCTCCTAAAACAAAGTTATCTCTTTATCACCAATATCATTAAAATTATTATATCTTAGGATTTTAAAAGCATCAAGATTATCCCCTTAGTTCTCACTGTTTAAAGGCTTCAAAATTTTATAATCACATATTTCCCATTTTCATCAATACTTACAGCATGCGGAAATAATTTTTTAAGTTGTGCGTAGTTTGTGTCGTTTATGGTTTGTTTTTCTATTATTGAATTTTTCAAATCAAATTTAATACATTTGTATATCTTTTTCCATTTCTTTAATAGTTTTATAAATTAATTTATTAAATCTATACTCTATCTGATTAGATGCTATGCCATGTAGATTAAAAATATTTTCAAGAATGTCTTTTTTTTCACTTCTTGTTAATTCTGTAAAATTAGGAATATAAGTAGTCTGTGTTCTATTTTTCAATATCTCAAAATATGTTCTTATGAATTTTTTAACTTCATTTTTATCATATTTAATATTAAACTTTTTAAACATATTCTTGACAAAAATGTCTAGTTTAAAAAGTAATTTTTCATTGTTTATTTGAGAGAAAAAGTATAGCCAACCATATTTTTTACCTTCAAATTTACATCCGCTAATTTTTAAATTTAATTTCCAATATAAAAATTTAATGTTTTTATCTTTTGAGTGCTTATATTGGGTAAAAATATCAATAATTGAGTTATGAAGGTTATTTATTGAAGATTCTCTTATAGAAATCAACGTATCACTATATGAGTATCCTAAAAAGTAAAAACCATTTTTTATGCTTCCAGAATCTGTTTTTTGAGGGCTAATTCCTAAGTCGTGTACTTTTAATTTTAAATTAGTCATATCATTTTTTATGGTTGTAAATATAGCTTGAATGTCATCTTTCTTACAAAGAATTAATATATCATCTACATATCTATAATATTCATAGTTTGGTTGAATAGAGTGTTTTTTGTCAAAATCAATAAAATAAATTGATGATAATACACTTGAAATAGATAGTCCTTGAGGAACTCCAATATTATTTGAGTATTTATCAATAGAATCATTTGATTTGCTAACAGTAGCTTGGGTAATAACTTTTGTTAATAAATCTATAAATTCACTTTTTTTTGTTTTTTTACTAATGATTTTTAAAAGTATCTTATGGTCAATTGATGGATAAAAGTTTTCAATATCCATTTTTATAAAACTATCAAATCTATTACTTTGAATAGTTGTTTTTATTTTATCTACTTTTGAATGTACTAATTCATTGGATAAATCATCTGAATATATTTCAGTTAAAGTATTAAAAATTGTCTTTAAAACTATCTTGTCTCTTAACGTAGGCAAAGAAATTACTCTTGGATACTTATTTTTTCCTTTAGAGATTAATTTTTCTTTATAAAATGAAAAATTGTAAGTTTTATCCAAAACTTTTCTATTAATAATTTCAAATTCTATATCTAATTTTTTCTCAAAATTATTTATATTAATTCCATCAATACCAGTCGACGGCTTATTTTTAATGGAGTTATTAAAAACTTTTTTAATATTTTTAAGTTTAAAATTTTTGTTAAATATTTTAAATGGGTGTTTCACTGACATACAGTCTCTAATGCTACCAACAAGACAATTATAGGTATAGCAAATAGTAAAAATACAAATAAATACTTCACACTTTTACACCATAACCAACTCACCCATTCTTGAAGTCCAAATTCTCCATTGATGGTTTTATAATCTTGATTCTTCCTGACTTCATACATAACTTGTCGAAAATCACATTCTGAATGGTTCTCAGTGTAACTCAATATGTCATCATAATCTTCTTCTAAATCACTATAGTCTTGATTATTTTTTTCTTTTTCTAAAACTTTTCTATATATTTTTCCCATTTTAATATACGCTATTTGAATCATTAAAGACCGCTCTTTATAATTTCTTGAAAAAATAAATGTAGATACAACAAGAATTAAAATTGATAAAATCAAAGTTAAGATTTCAAAGTTTAACTCATTATTATTCATATCTATAATTGTTATTATGATAATAAAAAGGGAGTAGTATGTGATTAAAACTTGAGATAATAAATCATTTGTTTTTAATCTTTCAGATGTGTTAATTCTTGATTTTCTTGTTTTCCATATTTTATCGCTAAAAGCCATTTGTAACTCCAAGTGTTAAGGTGTAAAGCTCCCAAGAAAATAAGTAATAATCTGTCTTGCAATAAGACCTATGTAAAATAAAGTGTAAACACTTATTAATTAGTTATGTCTCAATAATTGAAACCTATTCCCATAAAATGAGAATAAGGAACTTTACAGACTAATTTTATCTAAATAAAATATCAAATAACTTCATCAACTCTTCAACTTCCTCAAAACTTCCAGAGCTTCCATCTCAAACTTAGAAAAAGCAAACCATTTTTTGCCCAAATCTTTAAGACTTGCTCCTATGTGGTAAATCTCTGTACTATCAAGTATCAAAAATCTATCATGTGCTTTTTTAAACACCACAAGGTTTATATTTTGATACTGAGAGTTATATTTTTGAAAGTCCAAACGCAATTGCTTTGAAATGCTCTGAGTATAAATCTTTATTTTAAGGTTTGAGTATTTACTAAAGAGTGTAAAAACCGTGTCATCAATATAATTATCAATAAGCACCACTTCATTTTTTGCACTTTTTAGCAAATCGTTTATAAAAGCATAAGCATCATAAATCTGTCCGTCGAAAAGTATCCCTTGTTTGGGTTTGAGTGTTGTGCTTTCAAGTCCGTTTGAGATGTGTTCTACTTTTGATTTTAAAAGCACTACCTCATTTTCAAGCTCTTTAAATCTTTGGTTTGTGATTTTATCGGAGTTGATTACATATCCATCAGCAATATACTCTTTAAGTACTTTTGTTGCCCATTGTCTAAATCTCACGCCTTTTTGGGATTTAACACGATAGCCTACTGAAATAATGACATCCAAGCTATAGTACTCAACATTGTATGTTTTCCCATCGCTAGCAGTTGTCGCAAATTTTGCGACAACTGAAAATTTTTCAAGTTCTCCATCGCTAAAAACATTGCCAATATGCTTTCCTATGGTCTTCACATCTCTGCCAAAAAGCTCTGAAATTTGATTTCTATTGAGCCAAACAGTTTCATTTTCTACAGATACATCAAGTTCAAGCTCACCGTCGTTATAGATAACTATATCTGATTTGTTCAATTTATCCATCTACTTCGTTCCTTTTGTTCTGCTCTCATCTCCAACATCCACCTTCACATCCAAAATCTACTCACTCTCATCTTCATCAGTTTTCATATCCAGAAGCAACTTATCAAAATCATTCATAAAGAGTCTATCTTGAGTCACTCTATACTTTTCAAACTCACCAAGGGCATATTCATCGGCTATTTTTTTAGTGATTTTCCCTGCATCTTGTAAAATTTCTCTATCATCAAACTCCAAAAATGCATCAAGCCGTTTTGCCCAATCTTCCATAGTCATAGGGATATTTCTTTTTGCTCTATTTTCTGCAAGGTCTAAAAAAGCATTGACGATTCGTCCTAGTGTTTCAAGCTCATCTTTGCTTAGATAGTTTTTTGCTATGGTTACATCGGCTCGCAGTATCTTGCCATCTGGTGCATTGTCCCAAGTGCTTAGCCCCATGTACTCTTTTGTGCTACCCGCTCTATTGTAGATTAGCTCTGCTGCCGTGTGCCCGTGGATGGCAAAATGAAGTTTATTTTGCACCTTTGCAAAAAACTTTTTGGTTGTTGCATCGTTTTTGTTGTAATCCACACTTGTGACATAAATATCTGTAATCTTTTGATAAAACATCCGCTCACTTAGACGAATTTCTCTTATCTCTTCTAAGAGTTTATCAAAATAGTTTTGCCCTAAAAACGCTCCATTTTCAAGTCGTTTTTTATCTAACACGAACCCTTTGATGGCAAACTCTTTGAGTACACTTGTCGCCCATTGTCGGAACTGTGTCGCTTTTTTGGAATTCACTCTGTATCCTACGGAGATGATGGCATCAAGATTGTAGTGTTTTGTATTGTAAGTTTTGCCATCATTTGCAGTTGTCAAGAAATCCTTTACAACTGAATTTTCATCCAATTCACCACTTTCAAAAATATTTTTGATATGTAAACTGACATTTTGTTTTGTTGTATCAAAAAGCTGAGCAATCATAGCTTGAGTCAGCCAAACAGACTCATCAAAAACTTTTACTTCGATGCTATTTTCACCACTTTGTGAAGTAAATATTAAAAATTCCGCTGTTGAGTTTCGTATGAGTTTGTCCATTAAATTAAAGCCTTTTTTTAGTGTTAGATTTTATCTAAATTAAAATATCAGATAACTTCATCAACTCTTTAGCTTCCCCAAAATCTCCAAAGCTTCCATCTCAAACCTTGAAAAAGCAAGGCGTGTAAAAATATCTGCATTTTTAGAAAGAAAGCTTCTCATCTTGACAAAGCTATTGATGATTTGGATACTTGTTTGAATGGCTGTGTCGCTTCGCAAAACTGCCGAAAGCATGGAGACACCTTGCTCTGTGAAGACATAAGGGATGTATCTTCTTCCTCCATGTTGTTTAATGTTTTCACTTGAGGTCACAAATTGTGACCTCAAGTTATCAAACTCTTCTTGAGTTAATTGAAATCTAAACTCATCAGGAAATCTCTCGATATTTCTCTTGATGGCTTGATTAAAGACTTTTGTCTCCACCCCATAAAGCTCCGCCAAATCCCCATCAAGCATTACTTGAAGCTTACGGATTGTGTAAATTTTATTAGAAATAGTGTCAGTTGCGGCTGGAGCATTCATCGTATAGCCTTTTTCAATATCTGCTTATAAAAAAATTTATTTGTTTGATACTAACTAAAAATCTCAATTGTCTTACAAAATATGTCATTTTGTAATATTTTTTTTTAAAAGCTCTAGGATTTTAGCGTCAATCAGTTGTAAATGCTTTTAACAATTATTTTGGCAAACTTTCGATTTGGCAAGTGCCGCTTCTATCTCCTCTTTTTGAACCTCTCCGCTCAACTCAAGCAGAACTTCACCATCCTCTCCGCTTACCTGCATATCTTTTATCTTCTCTTTTGTCGCATCGCTCATACATTCGCACGCGCCTGTTTTACAGTTCTGCACCATCTTAACAATGTTCTCTTTCTGCACTGCTCCGCTGAATTTAATTTTAACACCGCTTTTAAGTTGTGTAACCTCTTTTTTCATACCAAATAACTCCTCTTTAATTTTTGGAAGCAGAACTTCTTCTATCTCTTTGTAAGTTGCAAGAAATGCCTCATACCCTTTGCCGTCTGGATCTTCAAAGCCGACATGTATTTTTTTTACGGGTCGTGGAAACATCGGGCAAGTCTCGTTTGCGTGGTCGCATACGGTTACCACCAAATCAAACTCTTCATCTTTCAGCGTATCTAATGTTTTAGAGTGGTATTCGTCTCTCCAAATCCCATTCTCTTCAAGCAGTTTTTTAGCGTTTGGATTTACCATTCCGCTTGCCTTTACTCCGCTGCTTTTTGCCTCAACGCCCTCTAACTTTGCATTTATAAGAGCCTCCGCTATAATGCTTCTGCAACTATTTCCCGTACATAAAACTAAAACTTTTTTCATACTACTGCTCCTAATGAGATTAAAACTACCAGTAAAATCGGAGGCGTAACAAGCAGTCCGAACTTGCTATACTCCCAAAAACCGATTTTTACACCTTTTTGAGCCAAAACATGAAGCCATAAAAGAGTAGCCAGCGAGCCAAACGGTGTCATTTTCGGACCGAGATTACACCCGATGATATTTGCATATGCCAAAGCCTCGTTTGGTATGCCCACAAGTGCTATATCCATTATCATAACAGTAGGCATATTGTTCATAATAGCGCTCAAAATTGCACTTATAAAACCAGTTCCGATAATCGCCACCATATCGCCCTGCGTTGCCAAATCTTTTAAAACTAAAGCCAGATAGTCGGTTAGCCCCGCATTTTTAAGCCCGTAAACAACGATGTAGAGCCCGATGCTAAACCAGACAACCTGCCATGGAGCAGTTTTTATAGTAAGCCATGCCCGTGCAGCCTTCATATATGATGCAAGAGCCAAAAACAGAAGTCCGCCGCCAAGAGCAAAGAGTGATATAGGCAAATCATACGCATCTCCTATAAAATAAGCAAAGAGCAGAAGTGCCAAAAACGCCCATGAAGCGTAAAAAAGCGGTTTGCTTTTAAGTACATCATCGGGATTTTTCAGCAGATTTACATCGATTGTTTTGGGTATATCTTTTCTTAAAACCAGCCATAAAACAACTATCGAGATAATAACGCTTACCACAAACGGCAGATACATTACGCTTAGATACTTCACAAATCCTATGTTAAAGTAGTTTGCCGTTACTATGTTTGTAAGGTTTGAAAAGACAAAAGGAAGAGACGCCGAGTCGCTTATAAATCCGCCTGCAAGCAAGAAAGCTATAATGGTTTTTGCGTTTAGTTTAAGCAGTCTCATCTTTGCCAAGAGTATCGGTGTGAGGATAAGTGCTGCACCGTCGTTTGCAAAGAGAGCCGATACAAAAGCGCCTAAAAGCAGAGCATAAACAAACATCAAATGCCCGTTGCCATTGCTTAACTTTGCCATTTTTATGGCACACCACTCAAAAAAGCCTATCTCATCCAAAACCATTGACATAATGATGATGCCGATAAATGCCAGAGTCGCATCCCAAACTATGTCCGTTACTATCAAAACATCGTTGAAATTCACTGTCCCGACAGCAAGAGAAACGACAGCACCCGCCATAGCAGTTGTACCGATTTTCAAACCTTTTGGTTGCCAGATGACAAAAAGAAGCGTTGTTAAAAAAATCAAACTTGAAGCTATCATATACTGCACCCTCTATTTAGTTTTGGAATATCTATATCCAGTGAATCAAGCTCCTTAAGCACGGAGAGCCTAAACTCATCAAGAGGCGAACGGATGCTGTAATAAGCCCATGTTCCCCTTCTCTCAACTTTCAAGAAACCGCCCTCTTTCAGGATTTTCAGATGTCTTGAGATGCGGGACTGAATCATCTCAAATGAGTTCTCTATATCGCAAACGCACACTTCGCCGTTTTGCTTTATAAACTTTAAAATCTTAACCCTTGTCTCATCGTAAATCGAACCGATGGTTTGTAAAAATATCTCCATATTGCCGCCTTTTTAAAACTAAAAAATTATAGCGAAATATAAACTATATATCAAGATATGTTGATATATATAAGAGAGAAATTTATTTTTTTCCCTACAACTAAGAGCGGCTACAGCCCTTTGGCGCTCTTTGCAAGTTTCGCCCATGCAGAAGCAGGGTCTGCGTTAATTGCCTCTTGATAAGCTTTTGAAGCCTCTTCATCTTTCCAGAGTTTTTCTAAAACACTTCCTAAGAGATATTTCTGTCTTGCCCTCTGGTTCTTGTTTAACTCAAAACTGTTTAGTAATTTTATTGCATCTAATGCTTTGTTATAATTCTCTTTTTCTATATATGCCTGATAAAGCGTAAATTCTACAAAAGGGCTCTGCGGGCGTGAAGCAGATGTTTTTTGTATATTCATTACCTTCTCGCCATACTCAATTACCAAATTATTATCTTTTTTATTGCTTCCCACAGCCATAACAGCCACATATCTATCTATATCCAGATAATCATTTTGGTAAACTTTTACAATATTGTTTATAGACTCAATCATCTTAGGCGTATTTTCCAGCCTATGATAAGTGTCAAATATATATCTGTAAACATCTTTGTACGCTGAATTCTTATCACTCTCTATTAAAGATATAAGCTCTTTTGATGCCTCTATTACATTGGAGTAGTTTCCGGTGGCAAAGTCAACTTTTATATATCTGTAAAGCCACTTCTTTCTCTGCTCTAAATCTTTTGATTTTAGGTTTCTGTCTGCAATTTTCTTTGCCAGAGGAAAATTAGCGCCTTTCATCGCACACTCATAAATTCCCTCATCCCATTCGCTCGAGAGCTCTATTTTATATTTTGATGAGACACTAAGCACCTTGTTGCACTCTTTTTCTTTTAAAGATTGCTTCACTACTCCTATGGCAGCATCAGTAATCAACTTAGGTATATCGCTGTACTCCGCAGAGTCCAATTTAAGAAGCTCCGGCTCCATATTTAACGCTTTGGCAAACATATTTTGCTCTATTAAAAGTTTAGCCTTCTCATATATGGCTCTATTGCCAATATTATCTTTAGAATACTCACTCATCAACTTATCGTAAGTAGCAAGTTTAGTGGTTGCATTTTCATCATTAACATCAAAAAAGAGTGAATCTTTTGCAGCTTGCACATCTTCTATGTATGTGCCATTAGGAAATAGCTCTATGTATCTGTTCAAAGCAACGAGAGCCTCTTTTTTCTTCTCTGATTTACTCAACCATATACCGATATTTTTTGAGAGCTCTTCATACTCTTCATAACTTGGGTCTATATGCTCAAACAGTACCCTAGCAATAGCGGCAGCCGATTCATAGTCACTGTTGTCTAAAAACTCATACATCATGTCTATTGACGGGTTATACATCTCTTGTGAAAAATATTTAGGCTTGGCTGCTATTATTTTTTGAATATACTCGGCTGCTTTTTTAGCTTTTGAGTTTCCTATGTGGATTTTTGCCAATTTAAAGGCAGCTTCAACCGCAACGGCAACATTGTCGGTCTCTTTAAATATTTTTTCATATATAGCTTGAGCTTTTTGTACGCTTCCTGATAACTCTAACGACTCAGCCATATAGATATATCCCCACTTTGCATATACGGAGTCGGCATGTTCACTAAATAGCCTGTCAAAAAAATAGTCCGCATCACTGCTTAAGCCGACTTTATTGTACGATTTTGCAAGAAGCGATAAAACCTCGGCAACATTTTCATCAGAGGAGTACTCTTTTAGATAATGTTTTGCTATCTCAATCAGTTTTTCACTCTCTTCTATTTTGGAGTAAACTTTCATTTTATAAAAAAGCAGCTCAGCCATAAATAACGAATTTGGATACTCTTTTATAACATCATCGATTAACTCCAGCGCATACTCATAATTTTTCTCTTCATAGAGTTTTTTTATTTTTATATATTCGGTTACATCTCCTACCCTTTTTATATGAACAGGATTTCCTTGAATATCTAAACTTCCGACATATGGAAATTTGTCTTCAGTAGCCGTATATGGAAAGTTTATTGAGGCTTCTGATTTTTCATGTTTTTCAATATACGGGATTTTATCTTTATAGCCGACAATCATCCAGTGATTTGACAAATCAACATTAGCGCTAAATAGCGTCTCATCTTTGGTCAAATTAAAAACCATTGGAAAAAGCTTCATTTTTTCAAATGGTTTAATTATTACAAAGAAGGTATTTTTTTTAACTTCTGTCTCAATTTCAAAGAAACTGTTTTGTAGTTTTTGTATTTTTTGAGACGGGGATTTAGGAAATGCACAAACAATTTTTATAATAACGCCAAAATCATCTTTAAACTCTTGGCATAAAAATTTATCTTTGTCGTTTAGGTGAAGTGTTGAGTAGGCTTGATGATTCTCTTTTGCGCCTTGAATGGAGATATCAAGAGCAAAAAGATTGAGTGATAAAAAAATAAGGAGTATAGCCTTTAACAAATTCTCTACCCCCTATTTATTAATGTTATGCACCAAAACGAATACATCCGTTTTGGTGGCAGGGACATTTTGTCCCTTGCAACCCCCTAAAGCTACGAAAAACAAGTTTTTCGAGATTTACAGAGTGTTTTAATATCCGCTGTTATATACAAACACCGTCACTAGCTCTAAGAGCTGATTTACCGCTAAAAAAGCAAATATAGTTCCCATTGCGGCAACGCCGATAATCGTCTTAAGCGGAAGAGTAGCATTTGCCACATATACATGACCGTTGTTTTGAACAACCGGGTCTTTCATGAACATATATACTATCAGTTTTAAATAGTAGTAACCGGCTATTGCAGAGTTAAGTGCCATGATAAGTGCCAAAACCGTATATCCGCCTGTAACAGCCGAGCTAATCATATATATTTTACCCCAAAATAGAGCAAAAGGAGGTATGCCTGCTAAACTTAACATAAACAGACCCATAATCGATGCAGCCATTGGAGATGTCTTTACCATTCCCGCAAACTTATCGTAGCTGTGGTCCGACTGCTGATGAGCAGGAAGATTTTTTTGTCTGCTTATCCATAGCATAGAGAATGAGCCGAGATTTGTAAAACTAAATAAAATCCAGTATAAAAAAAGTGCGCTGTTTGACTGCGTCGTACCTATTAAAATTGCCGCCATTACAAAACCAGCATGAGATATAGAGCTGTATGCTAACATTCTCTTGACATCTGTTTGAACCAACGCCCAGATATTTGCCATCGTCATAGTCATGACAACACCCATATAAAGAATAACTTCCAACCAAACAACTCCGCTGTGGATTAGAAATTCAAACAGTCTCATAGCTACAACAAATCCGGCAATTTTTGGAACGATTGACATGTACCCAGCCAGTGCCGCCGATGAACCCTCATAAACATCCGGTGTCCATGTATGAAAAGGAACCATTGATAGTTTAAAGCCAAGTGATGCAAGCAAGAAAACAACGCCCACAAGTACAAAACCTATATCCGCATAATTATTTGCAGATAGAATTGTAGCAATTTGGTTAATCTCTACCGAGCCAGTGAGAGCATAAAACACCATTGAACCGAAGCTATAAAAACCTGCAGCAAGTGCGCCCATAGTAAAATATTTTACGGCAGCTTCAAATGATTTGTCGCGGTTATGCATAGCAATAAGCGTATATAACGCTAAAGAAGCCGTCTCAAGTCCGACAAATATCAGTATAAGATTGTCGGTTGCTACCATAAACTGGAAGCCTGCAATCATAAACAAAAAGAGTGCGAAGAATTCAGGGTAAGAGAACTCGTGAAATCTTTTATGCGTAAGTGCAAGCGGGATAAAAAGAAGCGATGCGCCGACAATTATAAACTGAGACAAAATAGCCAAACCGTCTATAAGCATCACATCAAAAACACCCATAACGGTGCCGTTTTGCTTAAAGATACCTGCAGATTCCATCAAAGCTACAAAGTCAACTCCCAATACAAGAAGGCTTAGCATAACATATAAAGATTTATCTTGTCCGCTTTTAAATAGGTCAATAACAATAATTAATAGCGCACCAACTATTGGGATTAACATTGGTACCAGAGTCATTAAATTTAGCGACTCAATCGAAACATTTACCGGTGATAACATTAGTGTGCCTCCTCTGCTGAATTTTCTGTTGAATTTTCTACCGTATTTTCCGCTGAATTTGTAATAACTTCAGCATCTTTAGTCAGATTGGGAATTCTGGATTTTGCCTCTTGTGTCAGAGACTTTTCATGCATCAATCCAACAACAGCCTCAACACTTGTGTTAATCGGCTCTAAAAGCACTTTAGGATATATACCTAACCAGATTGTAATAATCGTTAATGGAATAAGAGCCACAAGCTCTCTCTTGTTTACATCCGGCAAGTTTCTGTTTTCATCTTTTGTAACCACTCCAAAAAACATCTTTTTGTAAGCCGACAACATATAAATAGCACCGACTATAATAGCCATTCCAGCCAGTAGAGTTAATGTATGGGACTGTTTGTAAAAACCAAGCAAGCTTAAAAATTCACCGACAAAGTTAATAGTCAAAGGAAGCCCCACTGAAGCCATCAACATTATTCCGAAAATAGTTGCATATCTAGGCATAACCGAAGCTAATCCGCCAAACTCGCTCATATACTTAGTATGTCTTCTATCGTAAATTACGCCTACAAGGAAGAAGAGCGCGCCTGAGACCACGCCGTGAGCTATCATCAAAAATATTGAACCCGTTATTCCCTCAACATTTAGAGCAAAGATTCCTAAAATAATTACACCCATATGCGATACCGATGAGTAGGCAACAACCTGCTTAATATCTTTTTGCGCATAAGCAACCATTGCAGTGTATATAATCATAATAATCGCTAAAACCGCTATCGGGTACATAAAGTAAACCGACGCATCCGGAAAAAGCGGCAATGAAAAACGGATAAATGCGTATGTACCCATTTTTAACAAAATCGCCGCAAGTATTACAGAACCGATAGTCGGTGCTTGACCGTGCGCATATGGCAACCAAGTATGGAATGGAAACATTGGAACTTTGATGGCAAAACCAAAGAAAAATGCAACAAATAACCACTTTTGGAATGTTTCAGGCAAGATTAGACGATACCAGTCAAGAATTGCAAAACTCCACTCTCCTGTTGCTTGATAGTAGAAGTAAGCCATAAAAAGCATACCGACAAGCATAACAAGCGAACCTGTAAATGTATATAAGAAGAACTTAACTGAAGCGTAGATTCTTAACGGTCCGCCCCAAGCTCCGATTATGTATAGCATCGGAACAAGAGAAAGCTCCCAAAATAGATAAAATACGATTGCGTCAAGTGCTGCAAATACACCTACCATAGTCATCTGTAAAAACAGAAGCGTAACTATCATATTTTTTATATCTTTTGTCTCGCCAAGTGACGCTATACCAATCATTGTGAAGAATGCCGCTAGTATAATAATAAAAAGCGAAATTCCGTCAACGCCGACTATGTAGTTAATACCAAATGCTTTAACAAGCGGGATATGCTCCATAAACTGCATTCCCGATACACTCGAGTCAAATGCAAACCAAAGCCATAATGCTAGTACAAACTCAATTGTAGCAACTGCTACACCATAAGAGCGTATACTGTTTTTATTAACTGCAAATCCAAGCACTGCTGCGAGTGCCGGAAAGAAAATTAAAATCGATAAGATATGATCCAACATCTGTTAAACTCCTAAACCTGAAAGAAATATTTTAATTTCTCCAGAGTATCTAGCTGCAAGACCAAAAGCCACAGCTAACGATAATAAAGTAACAGTTCCTGCTACCATCCATTTTAGCATTGTTGATAGATTACCACTCTGCATAACTCTTGTTCTCTCACCTGTTTGATAAAATATATTTGCAATGCCATCAACCGTAGCATCAACGATTTTTTGGTCAATCTTTGTCCAAAATATCTCTGAAAGCTCTCTATACGATTTCACAATATAATCCTCATAAAAACGAGGAATATAGTATTGGTTTATAAGCAGTTTATAACAAAAACAATTCTCCAGCTTAGATGTTCCGTCCGGCACTTTAATATCTCTGCTTGTATATTTTTTATATGCATAAACAATTGCAAAAGCAACAAAAAGCTGCGTTCCGATAGTCATAATCCAGTAAGTCAAACTAGAGTGAACATGGTACTCGGTAGCCGGAAGAAGCTTTGTTACCATCTCAAAATAGGTCATCTTGAATGAACCCGCAATAATCGCTAAAAGAAGAAGCGGACTCATAGCAACAAGCATAAACTTATACGCCTCATGCGGATGGATACCAAACAGTTTGTATCTCTCTTCTCCGTGGAAAATAAGCGCAACAAGTCTAAACGAGTAGAATGCCGTTAAACCTGCCGTAAAAAGCAGCACTGAATAGATAATATAGTGATTTTCAACAAACGCCACCTCTAAAATTAAATCTTTTGAGAAGAAACCAGCCAAAGGAAAGATACCTGCAAGCGCAACTGAAGCAATCGTCATCATAACAAATGTGCCCTTCATTACCTTGTTAAGTCCACCCATTTTAAACGGGTCTAGCTCATCGTGCATCGCGTGCATAACATTTCCGGCACCCAAAAATAGAAGCGCTTTAAAAAATGCGTGAGCCATAAGATGGAAAAGCGCAACCCAGTAAGCACCAAGACCCGCAGCAGCGAACATATAACCAAGCTGAGAGAGCGTAGAGTATGCGATAACTCTCTTCATATCACGGTTAACAAGAGCCATAGACGCGGCAAAAAGTGCTACAAATGCTCCTAGGGATGCTATAAACAAGCCGACGCTTGGAATCAAATCATAGAGCGGATTAGCACGAACTACAAGGTAAACACCTGCCGTTACCATCGTTGCAGCGTGGATTAGAGCCGAAACAGGAGTTGGACCCTCCATCGCATCTGCAAGCCAAGTATGTAGAGGAAACTGAGCCGATTTACCCATTGCACCGATAAATAGGAAAATTCCCATCCATGTTAAAACATCAATCTCTAAAGAGGGCATAATTGCAAAAGCCTGCTCATATTGAAGCGTGCCTGTATTCCAATAAACCAAAAAGATACCGATAAGCATGCCAAGGTCAGCAATACGGTTCATAATAAACGCTTCATTAGCTGCCCAAGTTGCGCTCTCTTTGTGATACCAAAAACCAATCAGTAGCCATGAACAAAGTCCAACGCCCTCCCAGCCG
Organism: Sulfurimonas sp. RIFCSPLOWO2_12_36_12; assembly: GCA_001829675.1. GTDB lineage: Bacteria > Campylobacterota > Campylobacteria > Campylobacterales > Sulfurimonadaceae > Sulfurimonas. Next base: position 57,280 of record MIBZ01000043.1, read on the forward strand.
ATAAAAAGACCTGCAAAGTTATCACTCATAACAAGAACCATCATCGAGAAAACGAAGGCAGATAGATAAGAGAAAAATCTGTTAAACCCTTTGTCATGGTCCATATATCCGATAGCATACACATGCACAACAGTCGAAACCAAAGTTACAACCATCATCATAGTAACGCTTACCTGATCAACAACAAACCCAAAAGGAATATATAAATCTCCTGTTGCCATCCATGTCATCATCTCTACATGCACTGTTTCTCCGCTGCTCAAAACAGATACAAGAAGTACAAAACTGCTTATTAATGAAAGTCCAAGTAACGCACTAGGGATAATGCCGGCCATCTTAGTCTTCTTAGATGCGCCAAAAAGTGCAGCAAACAGAGAACCGACTAACGGCGAGAAAAGTGCGGTATATAAAAACAGTTCCATCTCTTATCCTCTCATCGTTGACATATTGTCAAGGTCAATATTGTTATGTTTTTTATGCCAAACAATTAAAAGACCGAGTCCGACAGCTACTTCTGATGCAGCAATCGCTATTACGAAAAATGCAAACATCTGTCCTGTTAAGTCACCGTAGTAGTGAGAAATTGCGGCAAAAGAGATATTTACCGCGTTTAAAAGTATCTCTGTTGCAAAAAATAGCATAAGCAGATTTTTTCTTCTCATTACACCAACCAAACCAATAGCAAAAAGGATTGTTGTGAGTACGAGGTAGTGATTTAATCCAATTTCCATCATAGGTGCACCTTTTTATCTTCTTCTTTCATCATCATAATCTCTGCTTCACTCATAAGAGTAAGAGATAAATCCATTTTCTTTCCTGCAAGAACGATTCCTGCAATCATTGCTACAAGAAGCATAACTGCTGCAACCTCAAAAGGAACAAGGTACTTTGTAAAGAGTACCATACCGACCTCTTGAACATTGCCTGCGCCCTCTGTAACAGGATAAGCGGCTGTAATATTATTGCCTATTATCGGAGCTCCGACTATAACAACAACTAAAATTGCAGAGATAATGCTTAGCCCTAAAATTATTGCTTTGTTACCCTGTTTCTCTTTTATCTCTCTTGTAGTATCGAAGAACATCATACCAAAAGCATAAAGAGCCATTACGGCACCGGAGTAGACCACGATTTGAACCGCACCTAAAAAATCAGCACCCAAAATAAAAAAGAATGCCGATATAAAAATCATTCCTGCTGCGAGTGCTGAGAGGGCATACAACGCTTGTGTCGTTGTTACCGCTATATAAAACATTGAAATTGTCAAAAAAGCGAACAGATAAAATGCAATTGCTTCAAACATAACCAAACTCCTTAATATGCTAGAGGTGTTTTTTTAACACGCTCATCTTCATGTGGTGTAATAGCACCGAAACCTTCGAACTCCAGCTGTGTTCCGGCTTTCATCTTGTCAAGCGGTGTTAACATATCTTCAAACATTATAAAATGCTCTCTTTGATCACTGGCATTTTCATACTCGCCGCCATGCGTAATTGCAAGTTCAGGACAAACCTCTGCACAGTAGCCGCAAAAGATACAGCGACCAAGATTGATGCTGTACTCTGAGACCTCTTTACGAGAGTTTTCATCTATTTTTGTATCAATTCTAATACAGTTAGAGATACAAATCTTTTCACAAAGACCGCACCCGATACATCTTTCAGCATCGGATTCCCAGAGTCTTTTCATCTCATGAACAGCTCTATATCTTGGACCTATGGGCATCTTCTCAGCCGGATATTGTATTGTGTGAACATCAAATTTTATCATCTCACGAAGCACAACCCAAAGACCGACAAACAGCTCGCCTCTAAAACTTCTCTTAACTACTCTTTTAAATTTACCCCAGCCGTCGGTAGGATAATCCGCAATATCTACCATATAGTAGTTGCTGTCTAATTCCGTAACATTTCTATTGTTAAAATGTTCTTCAATATGTTCGTTATGCATACCCACCCCTTACATCATTACTATACCGGTGATAACTATATTTATCACCGCTATTGGCATTAAAACTTTCCAACACAACCACATTAACTGGTCGGGTCTAACATCAGGCCAAGCCGCTCTTGTCCACAAAAAGAAGAAGAAGAAAAATGCAACTTTAAGCAATAGTCCGATTGCACCGAGGAAACTTCCGTCTCCGTATCCGCCTAAGAAAATGATAGAGATTACAAAAGAGATAAAGAACATATTCGCGTACTCGCCGATGAAGAAAAGTCCCCATCTCATACCCGAATACTCAGTTCCAAATCCGTCAATAATCTCATGGTCATTTGCTATTAAGTGAAACGGTGTTCTTCCCGTCTCAGCAAATGCAGCTATCCAAAAGAGAAGAAATGCTACCGGTTGAGACCAGAGTATCCAAGATGTAAATCCGCCCGCTTGATACTCGTTAAAGTCAATAAGTGAGAGTGAGCCGACCATCATAATCGGAGCCAAAATGGAGAGACCCGTAACTACCTCATACGAGATAAACACCGCAGCACCCCTTGCAGCAGAGAGAAGCGAGAACTTATTAGCTGAAGCCATACCTCCAAGAAGCGGACCATACAGACCGACACCCATGATTCCGAGTATATACAAGATACCTATATTTATATCCGCAACAATCGGATGAACTTCATATCCAAAAAGCGTAAATGACGGTAAGAACGGAATAGCGGCCGCTGCCATAAATGCAGTTGCGGCTGTAATAACAGGTGCTATTTTAAATATACGAGCGACTACATTTGTCGGGACAATATCCTCTTTGGTAAAAAGTTTAATACCGTCAGCTGCAACCTGCAATAGTCCAAAAGGACCGACATTTACTGGTCCGAGACGGCGTTGCATAAACGCTAAAACCTTTCTCTCAAAATAGGTTCCGATTCCCGCTAATGCAGAAAATATAAGTAAAATTACAACGATTTTTATAACCGTTTCAATTAAATATGCTGTTTCCATATATTACACCTTTTGTATCGAAGCTGTTGCAAAGCGGTAAGAGCTAAACAGTGCCTCTGAATTTATTTTAGAATCAAATGTCGGCAGAAGCGCAATGTCACCGCTGATTTTATTATCACTTACTATATTAACAACAATCTCACCGCTCTTACTTTTAACTCTCACGCTGTCTCCTTCGTTGAAATCAGATTTGCTTAAATACTCTTCACTCATGTAGATACCGCTCACCTCATCAAGGTTGGTAGCTTTAGAAGTAAAAGGAGTAAACTGTCTTACAGGATTTGCAAGATAGATTAGCGTTCCCTCCATCTTTTCATCACTGAACTTTTCGACGCTTTCGTTACCGCTTGTTGCAACCGCAACATTATCAAGAAGATAACCGCGGTGTTCTGTGCCGTCATTGTCGTAATGATTTGGCAAATCATCGAAATTTTTACTCTTAAACCCTTTGCTTGTCGGCAACATTGGGGTGTAGTCAACTACTAACTCTGTTCTTAAACCAAGCTCGTTTGCTATATCATTAAGCTCATACCCTTTGTAGCCGATTGCCGCATTTGTAGGGTTTACTCTTTTATTTATGCTTGTAAGCGTTCCCTCTTGCTGGTTGATTGCAGGCATATCCAAGTCGCCGTCACCCAGAGCCGAGAGAGTAAAATCTCCGCTCGTGTTGTAACCAACACTATACTCTCCACACACTTCATCAAGCTCGCAGATAAGCGCAACGCCAAGCGAGTTTGTAAGTGTCGGTATCATCGTGATTTCAAATGCACTGTATTTTTCAATCAATGCTAAAAGTCGTGCAAGATTTTTTGAGTTTGGATGAGTATATAAGTCAGGTCCCGCTATTAAAGCAAAACTATCTTTTTTAGCAAGATTTTTCTCCAGCTCTTCCATAAACTTCTCATCGGCTCCGAGAATCTCTAAAAGACGGTTATCATCTACTTCAACCTCTTTAGAGATTTTTTTAGGAACCATTTTCTTTTTCTCTTCCTCTACCTCTTCCTCTTCGCCCGTCTCTTCATTCTTCTTCATAACTTTAACTATCTCGGTAATCTCTTCTTTGATTATCTCTTCAACCGTTACAGTTTTTTTAGAGTGAAAAGATGCCAAATAGTTAACTAAATCCGACGGCAGTTTCTCTTTGTCTGCAAATAGATCAAGTATAAGGTAGAGCACAACTTCCTCTTGAAGCGGTGCATGATACATTGTCATTATGCTCTTGCCGAGCCCCTCTATAACAGGGTCTTTTAGAGGGTGAAAGTATAAACCTGCACCTTTATTTACCGTCATAGAGTTGTTCAGCGCATATCTTGCATTTGGATTATCGCTCTTTAGAGCCGCTCCGACAGAGATAACAAAGTTTACATTATGCGTAGCTTCAAGGTCGTAGCCGTAAAGTTTAGTCCCGCTTATCTCGCTGTAATTATTTAAAAATGTTTGAAATGCTTTTGCTTCGCTGTTTACAAGTTTATAGCCGAATTTCTCTTTTAGAGACTGCAACAGATAAGCCTCTTCATTTGTGATAGTTGAAGTAAACTTAATAGTGTCTGCTTTTTTGAATGCCTCTATTGCCTTAGCAAATGCAGCGGAGTCTTTTGACTTGACTTCATTTTGATAATCAAACCCGTATCTTCCCGCACCGCAAAGTGCAACATAGTTCCACTCATTCATAACGCGGTAAATCTTCTCGTTAGTGTTCTCAATGCTTGTGTGTTTAACATCATAACTTATTTGACATCCCGCAGAACAGTGTCCGCAGGTCGCAGGAATCTGTTTTAACTCCCATGCGTTTGAGCTATAGATAAAATGGGTATCAACAAGTGCGCCGACAGGACAAACGGAAGCACACTCGCCGCAGCTCGTACAATCAAGCATCTCTTCGCCGCTTGTTAAACCGATAAGAGATTTGTTTAGTTTGTTCCACATCGCATAAGCATCTTTTGGCATACTCTCTTTATATTCAGCCTCAAGCGCATCAGCACCGCGAGGAACAGTTTTTAGAGCGTTGTCGCCAATCATATCTTTACAAGTTGTTACACATCTCTCGCAAACTATACAAAGCCCCGGATTGTAGTGGATATGTCCCCAATCTATATCTTTTCTGCTTACATCTTTAACTGCATAGTGTTGTGCATCAACGCCCATCTCTAGCGTATAGTTTTGAAGTTCGCACTCTCCGGATTGGTCGCAAACACCGCACTGAAGAGGATGATTTACATCATAAACCTCCATAATTGCGCGGCGCTCTTTTATAATATTTTCGCTTGAAGTTACTATGCTCATACCGTCTTTTGATTTCGCATTACAAGCATAAACCTGCTTGCCATCCGCTTCAACAAGACACAATCTACAAGCAAGCGTAGGACTACATCTTGTTAAATAACAAATCGCCGGTATAAAGATATCATTTGCACGGGCAGCGTTGAGTATATACTCGCCCTCTTGCGTCTGTATCTCTTTTCCATCAATGTTTATAGTAATTTTACTCATTACGATACTCTCACTATTTTGGATTTTTCAAATCTATATCTGCTTGCATCTACGCTTATATCAAATGTTGGATTTAGCGCTATAGTACCCTTAAGCTCACTATCTAACTTAAACTTTCTTTGGATTTTAGTCTGCCCAAAGCTAATCTCAACCATATCTCCATCTTCAATTCTAGCCGCAACGCCAAACTGCGCAGAGCCCAGTAAAAAGTTCTCTTTAGGCAGCTGAGTTGTTTTAGATGTATAGTTGTTAAACTGAAGAACAGGGTCACAGTGGTAAACAATAGTCCCGTTAAACTCAGGCATATCATCAAGCTCTTCAAGCTCACCGTCTGCTTTGCAAGTTACTTCATCAAGGAGATAGCCGCGGTTGTCTTCACCCAAAGGTGATAAGAAATTTTCTAAATCATCAAAAGCTATTGTCTTAAATCCGGCTTTTTTATTTAACTCTATCGTATAGTCAATTGTCTCTTTTTTATCTATTTTAAATGCTTTTGCAATATCATTTAGCGTATATCCGTCAAACTCCAGCGCAACATTTGTAGGCAGCACTCTGTTGTCTATACTTACAACTGTTCCCTCTTGCTGGTTTAATGCAGGAATTGCCAAATCAGCACCTTCAAGCGAAGAGATAACAAAATCGCCTTTTGCGTTATAACCCACTACATTAGATATATTCTTTTCATCACGATCTAGTGAATTTATAAGCGATACGCCCAATGTATTTACCTCTCTTGGAACTACTACCAAAGAGAAATCGCTGTACTTCTCTATCAATGCAGCAAGTTTTGCTATATTGCTTGAACGATCATGCGCAATAAGGTCATTGCCTATGATAAGAACGCGTTTTTTTGCTCTTGAAAAAGAGTTCATCATATGAGATAGCTCTTCTTCGCCGATGTTCGTCTCGGCATATAGGTAGCCGAAATCAAGCTCTTCAAAAAATGCTCTCTCTCGCTCATCCAAATCAGCATCTTGAAGTATAGTTTGAGCTAAAAGCGCCATAACGCCCTCTTCTGTTCCTACTTCATACTTCATAAACTGCGTAGCGACACTCTGCATTAGAGTATCTTCCATAGGGTGAGCATAAAGAATTTTTGCACCGTTATGTTTTGAAGCAGTCGTTAGCGCATATCTGACACCCGGATTATCCGTTGCTATTCTGCTTCCTATCATTATTGCTGCATCTGACTGCTTGATTGCATCAAGCGAGCCGCTGTGGTGAAGTTTTCCGCTCACCGAGCTATACGACTTCATAAACTCAGCGAATTTTCTTGCATCTTCGTTAAAGAGTTTTATGCCAAGCTTCTCTTTTAAGAGTTGTAAAATATGAGCCTCTTCATTTGTAATCATAGAAGAAAATCTAATGGCTTTTGCGCCCTCAATCGCCTCAATGGCTCTCCCAAATGCACTCTCATTTTTAACGGCTCTGTTGTCAAAATCAAAACCGAATCGTCCAGCTCCGCAAAGTGAAGCAAACTCAAAATTGTTTTTAACTCTGTATATCTCATTCTCCCCGTTTATAGAGCCGTGTCTTGTTTCGTACTCCAGAGGACATCCCGCCGAGCAGTGGGCACAGGTTGAGGGAACACGAGAGAGTTCCCATGCATTTGCTCTATATTTGAAACCGCTGCTTACAAGCGCGCCGACAGGGCAAACCGCGATACACTCTCCACAAAATGTACAATCAAGAGTAGGAGAATTTTTTGGAACAATTACTGAACTGTATCCGCCGAATTTCACCTCAATAGCATCATCGCCGATTACTTCATTACACACATGCACACACTTCTCACACATAATACATAAAGAGGGCTCATAATTTATAAGTCCCCAATGCTGTGTAGGGCGGAGCTGGTCACGGGCTGAAAAATTTTGACGAGAAACATCAAACTCTAAAGTTTTATTTTGCAGGTCGCACTCTCCGGATTTATCACAAACACCGCACTCCAGAGGATGGTTGACATCATAAAGCTTCATTATGTTTGTTCGCTCATGATTTAGAGCTTCACTATCTGTTGTTATCTCGACGCCTTCAACAGGAGGAGTGTTACAGCTTAGTACAAAACCGTCCATTCCGTTTGCTTCAACGACACACATACGGCAAGATGCGCACGGCGAAGTTTTAGAGATATAGCACATAGTAGGAATATAGATGCCGTTTTTGCGAGCCACTGTTAAAATAGTCTCGCCCTTTTGAGCCTCTACAGAGATACCGTTAATTTTAAAATTAATCAATTTATTCATCTCTTTCATCCTCTACGCCTGTACCATAGCTATATAGTAACAGCGCATACAGCGTTCTGCTTCGCTCATAGCCTCTTCTTGGGTAAAGCCTAAGTTTACTTCTCTATTGTTGTATTTTCGTTCATCAACCTCAAGAACCTCGGCATGTTGTCTAGAAACTCCCTTTAACCAACCGCTAATCTTCTCTTTTTTGTCATAAACTCGAAGTTTTCTTAAGTGGTCTTCCATAATCTCATCGTCAGTGAGGGTAATTTCACCGCTTAAAACATATCTAGCCATAACAGAAGAGGCGCGTTTTGCTTGACCGACTGCATTAACGATTGTCATAGGACCGTACTCGCAATCTCCCGAAGCAAAAATGCCTTTCTTAGAAGTCATATAGTCCTTGCCGTTTGTTTTAATAGTAGCCCAAGAGGTCATCTCAATCTCCCACTCAGGAGGAAGAAGCTTCAAATCAGCCGACTGTGAAACCGCCGGAATTAAGAAATCTGTCTCAATAGTATAAGATTCACCCTCAATTTTAACAAGCTCTGCACGACCGCCGTTTGGGTCTGGAACCAGCTCAAACTTGTCAACCAACAAAGATTTCAAGACATCATCTTCATCGTTCATTCTTGCAACTGCCGAGTGAAACAGGAACTCTACACCTTCTTCAACTGCTTCGTGGTACTCTTCATAAGTAGTATTTTTTATAATTGTTTTTTCATCTCTGCGGTAAATCATATAAACTTTTTTAGCATTTGCACGAATGGCACATCTCACAACATCCATAGAGGTAAATCCGCCGCCTACGCAAACAACTGTTTTGCCGGTTAAATCTACCCTCTCGCCGATTCCGTACTTGTCCCAAAGGTTAATCTGGTCAAGCATCTCAATAGCCGACCAGTAACCCTTAATTTCAAATCTTTCATTGTCACAGTAAACTTTTTTAGAGATTCTGGTTCCTGTTGCAACCATAACTGCATCATAATCTTGCTCAAATTTTCTCATATCATCAGCATTAACTTTTCTATTTACTATAAAATTAACACCCATATCTTTGACACACTCAATATCTTTATTATATTTACCTATCGGCATTCTGTACTCAGGCACACCGACGGCAACCTCGCCGCCAAGAACAGGAAGCTCTTCATAAACATCAGTTGCAACACCCTCGGCAGCCAAATAGTAAGCCGTTGTAAGCCCTGCCGGACCTGCTCCGATGATTGCCACTCTCTTGCCGTTGCTTGGTTTTTTCTCCATAGGATGAAAAAAGTCATACCCGTGATCAGTCTCCCAATCGGCACCAAGGCGTTTTAAAGCCATAATAGAGACAGGCTCATCCAGATTTGTTCTTCTACATGCATCTTCACAAGGATGCGGACAAACACGACCGCAAACATGCGCTAATGGCATAGTCTGACGAGTTGCCATAAGCGAGTCATCCATTCTTAAATCTCTTACACCCTCGATGTAGGCAGGAATATCGACATGTGAGGGACAAGCGTCAGAACACGGTGATGTTATTTTAGCAATGTAACTAACGCTCTCATGGTAATGCTTAGAGGGTTTTTGCTCATTTATGCACTCTAAAAATACATCCTCAAAGTGTGTCATCAGATCAATAATAGGGTTTGGAACAGTCTTTCCAATCTCACATTTTGAAGTGATTTGCATACTTTTGCCAATCTCTTTTAAATGGTCCAAATCAGCTCTGCTTCCTTCGCCGCGGGCAATCTTATCCAGTTGGTCATACAGAATTCTGCCGCCCCATCTTCCCGGTGCACATCTTCCGCATGCTTCAGAATACTCTTGATACTGCGCTGCATACTCCATTGCCAAACGGATTACATCAACATCTTTATCAAAAAGCGCAACACCGTCCCAGCCTATAAAAGCTTTTGATTCGCGGTGGCTGTCATATTGTGCCGGCAGGTTATAGGCTGACTCTTTCCACTCCTCTTGCGGCGTGCCTATGTTGTTGATAAACTCGCCGTTCCAAGTAGAAAAATATACTTTACTCAAAATTCATATCCTGATTATTTTTTTGCTACGATAGTCCAGTCGACTTCGTTAAACTTTAAAGAGTTTAATAACTCATATCCGCACTCTTTTACTAAATCTGCTGATTTTTGAATCGGAGAAAAATCCCCTATTTCAAACAAAAATATTGCTACTTCTCCAGCTTTGTGAGATGACAAAATCTCTCTCATTCTAGGCTCAAAACCATCTTTTAAATGTCTTAAATCATATCTTTTCATTACTTAACTCCGTTAACTAATTGTACTTCAGTGGTGCTTCGCACATCACTTACATATTCTTCGCTAAAAAAGCAAAGCAGTTTGCTTTTTCCTACGCTCATCATCTGTCAACCTCACCAAATACGATATTTGTTGTACCGATTATAGAAACAACATCGGGAATGTAGTGCCCCGGCAAGAGGTCTGTCAATATCCCCGTATGCCAGAATGAAGGTGCACGAAGTTTTAGTCTGTACGGGTATGGTCCGCCTTGAGAGTTGATGTAAAACCCTAACTCGCCTTTTGGTGATTCGGTTGCTACATAAACTTCTCCGACCGGAGGTCTCATACCTTGAGTTACAAGAACAAAGTGCTGCATCAAAGAGTAGTTTTGAGTCATGATGTCGATTTTTGGAGCCGAGACATATTTCGGCGCATGTGCCATAAGTTCAGTTTGAGAATCTTTTACACATTTCTCGTACATGTCGATTGTTTGATAAAGAATCTTTGCAGACTCTCTCATCTCTTCCATGTACATTCTATATCTTGCAAAGTTGTCGCCCTTGTCAGAGAATGGAACTCTAAACTCTACCTCATCATAAAGCTCGTAAGGCTCCTCTTTACGGATATCCCATGCAACGCCTGAAGCTCTAAGCATCGGTCCGGTACAACCCCATGAAAGCGCCATCTCTTTTGAGATAGTTCCAACCTCTTCCATTCTCATCAGCCAGATACGGTTAGTATCTAGAAGGTCTTCATAATCTTTGATATTTGCAGGAAGCTTGTCCAAAAATGTTCTTAGCTGAGCAATAAAACTATCTTGAATATCTAACGGAACTCCGCCGATGCGAATAGCCGCATGCGTAAGTCTAGCCCCGCAGTAACCCTCGATGATATCCATCAGGTACTCTCTCTCGCGGAATGCAAAAAGAAAAACCGTCATAGCCCCGATGTCAAGCGCCGTTGTAGCCAACCAGAAGAGGTGGCTCATCAAACGGTTAATCTCAAGAAGCATCATGCGGATAACTTTTGCGCGGCGAGGAACTTCAAGACCGATAAGTCTCTCAACTGCCAAAGCAAAACCGTAGTTGTTTGAAGATGATGCAATGTAGTCCATACGGTCGGTCGTAGGCATAAACTCATTGTAAATCATATTTTCAGCCATCTTCTCCATACCGCGGTGAAGGTATCCGATATCCGGATGAGCTTTTACAATCATCTCCTGTTGAAGATGAAGCATCAGACGAAGCTGTCCGTGAGCCGAAGGGTGCTGAGGACCAAAGTTTAAGATCATCTCATTATCTTCTCTATCAAAAGTGATATTTTCAAAAAACGGGTTTAATCTATTTTTTATTTGCATAATTACTACCTATCTTTGAGGATCGTCAATAACGACCGAATCTTTTTTATCGAATTTTTTAATCATGAAAACACCACCCTCTTCTTGATAGTTCTGCTCATTTTTAGGCTCATTGCCCGTGATGGTTGTTCCCTTTGGCACTTCATATCCAAGACGGGCAAATCTCTCGCTGTCATAACGGTCAACTTTTGCAGAATCTCGAAGTTCAGGTCCGATTATATCTCTTGCTTCTTTTCCAAAAATTTTATCAACTTCATACCAAGCGGCAAACTCATCGCCCTGCAATGGATAGGTTTTTAGAAGCGGATGTCCCTGCCAATCATAAGGCATAAGAATTCTTTTCATAAACGGATGATTGTTTGCTTCTATGCCAAACATATCAAACATCTCTCTCTCAGACCAGTCGGCAGAGCGGAAAAGTTTTTCAACAGAGTTTACTGTTTCGCCTTTTTTAATAAACATTTTTATACGAACTCTTTTTCTTTTGTTCATACTTAACATCTGATAAAAAATCTCAAAACCGCCTCTTGCAGCCAACCAGTCAATAGCGCTCATCTCTGAAAGCTGTGTATACTCAAGCTCATCTCTTAGGAGTTCTAAAACTTTAAAATTGTCTTCAGGGTTTATAAAAACAACCATCTGCCCGACTTGAATATATGCATCAAGCACTTCAAATTTCGCTTGAATTGCTTCTAAATCGTGAGCAAAAACTTCATCACTCTCAACTGCGCTCTTTGGCACTTGAGGAGATACATAAAATCTATCCGTATAGTACGGCTTTGCCTGTACATTGTCTTTAGGTTTATAAGCTCTCATTACATTAACCTTTTAGCTTTTTGTGCTCTTGAAGCCTGATTTGCGCGAATCTTTTTCTGCAATAACATTACACCGTACTGAAGCGTTTCAGGTCTTGGCGCACACCCCGGAAGATACAAATCAACAGGGATAATTCTGTCCACACCCTGAACAGTTGCATATGTGTTAAACATACCGCCCGTATTTGCGCATGAGCCCATAGAGATAACCCACTTTGGCTCTGCCATCTGGTCATAAAGTCTTTTAATAAACTCTGCATGTTTTTTTGTAAGCGTTCCGGCAACTATCATAACATCTGCTTGACGAGGAGACGCTCTAAAGATTGTTCCGAATCTATCAAAGTCATATCTTGAAGCACCCGATGCCATCATCTCAATACCGCAACAAGCAAGACCGTAAGTAAGCGCCCAAATAGAGTTTGAACGCCCCCAATTTACAATTTTATCTACACTCGTAAGTGCAATAGGCAAACCGCCATTTTGCGTATAATTTACTTTATGTTGTGCCATTCTAGCGCTCCTTTTTTCCATGCATAAACAAATCCGATAGTTAAAAGCAGTATAAACATTAACATCTCAGCAAAACCAAACCATCCAAGTAACTTGAAATCAACAGCCCATGGAAACATAAAAACTATCTCTACATCAAAAAGCAAAAAAAGCAGTGCAAACAGATAAAACTGCGGAGAGATTCTGTTTGGCTGTTTTGTAACCTCAGGTCCACACTCATAGACTGATAATTTGATTTTTTCACTATTTTTAGCTGCTAATGCACGACTTGCCAGACGGGCAACAATCGTAGTTATAGTAAATGCACCAAATGTTACAAGAAAAAGTACAAATACCCCAAAATACGGATTTGAAGTCACTATATGCTCCATATAACCTACCTTTTTTATTGTTATTGTTTTAAAACGCATAAAAACATAAGCCGTTTGACTTAAATATTTTCACATATTTTTAGAAAAAACAGTTGTGAGGATTGTAGCAAAAAGAGTATTAAATAAAAGATTAAGGCGATATTTGAAGAGGTTGTTGTTACCAAATACTACATATTTTTTTAGGTAATTATGGCGAGTGTGTACAATGGAAACACTTTTTAAGATAAAAAAACTACAAAATAGAGATTTGTAACATTAATTTCCCAAATAGCGTTTTCTTTTTTGCGGCTTTAGTTTTTCTATATCAATCAATATAAAGCCGTCTATACAATTTTCAAATGTTTTATCCCTGCCAAAATCAATAAACTCCACTCCGCCCTCATCGCAAAGTTCACTGTAAAGCTTGTAGAGTGTTGGGATTGCATAACCCATAAAATGAAGCTCTCGTTTTAAAATAGCTATATCTTTTTCATAATCATTTTTTAAAAAAATCTCATCAAATCTCTGCTTTTTTGATTCACTCAAAATATAACTATCACGATGTTTTACACTTTTTATTTTTGAACCAAAATAGTTTGTGTAGAAAGATATAAGCAACTCAATCGCTTCATCACTATACGAATTAGATATGCTGACACACCCAAACATATATCTAATATTTGGATTTGTTCTTAAATATGCGCCTATTCCCTGCCACAGATAATCAAGTGCTCTTGAGTTCCAATATTTTGGCTGAATGAAACTGCGTCCAAGCTCGATAGAGTTTGTTAAATATTTGTCGAACTCATCCTGAAATTCAAAAAGCGTTGAAGAGTAAAGCCCATCAACACCGCAAGCCTCCACCATTTCGCTTGTTTTTATTATACGGTATGAGCCTGCTATTTCTAAATCCTTATCGTCCCAAAGAATAATATGCTCATAGCAGTAGTCAAAATCATCTATGTCTCTCTGCTTTCCGCTCCCCTCTTTCACTTGACGAAAACTAATCTCTCTGAGCCTGCCTATCTCTTTAATTAGAACATTTTCATCTGCATTTGCATATAGATAAATCTGCTTGCCGTCAGTTGTTGTGCCTATAGCTTTTGCATTTTCAAGCTCTTTTTTCAGCTCCCCTCTACTCTGGGCAAGTGCAATACCGTTATCCGTTTTAAATATACCCTTCTCTTTTTTTGCAACTTTATAGAAATGTTTGCGCAGAAGCTTCACTCTGTTATTGATGTCAATATTGGGCGCATAATAACTCTCAAAAGGGATGGTTTTACCTATATTGAACGCTATGTTTTTGTTGTAGTGCTTAAACATCTCATGCGGTATTGTTGCCGTGGCGATTGACTTGCTTATCATAGATAAAAGATAAAAAGTTTTTGAGTTTTTTGCATCTATAAATATCGGTAAAATCGGAGACTTTGTATTTTGTGCTATTTTTAGAAATCCTTTTTTCCATTTTGTGTCTTTTATACCGTTTGGTCTTGCACGGCTAACTTCTCCCGATGGAAATATGACCACGATTTGCTCTTTTTCTAGTGCCTCATATATAGCTTCAACGGACTTTCTCTGCATCTTGCCTTTAACATTTTCAATAGGTATGAGTATCTTGTCTAAGTTTTTAAATTCACTCAAAAAATTTGATGCGACAATCTTTACATCTTTTCTTACATCTTTTATAACATTTAAAAGGGCCAGAGAATCAAGCGCTCCAAGGGGATGATTTGCGATTATAACAACCCTTCCGTATGATGGAATTCTTAAGAGCTGATTTTTACTTATGGTTATATCTATGCTGAAATAATCAAGCACAAACTCAATAAAATCAAACGCGTCAAGATGTCTGTTTTTAATCAAAACATCATTAATTTCATCTTCATGAAAAATTTTTCTAAAAAAAGAGATTATTGAGCTGCGGATAAGATGCGGTAATTTTACAAAAGATGGATAGTTATGATTAAAGTAGTTTTCTACGCTTACAGACATGACTTAGGCCACCATGTATAGAGAGACAATCTCTTTAGCTATCTCCTGGGCACTACTCTCTTGAGCTATATACATTTGTTCTATATAGTCCCACTCATCATCAACGATTGCCCTTACATCATCTCTGTTTATTGTGTAATATTTACTTATATAGTCGATGATTTCGGCTGAGAAAACTAACATAAAAACGCCTTTGTAACAAATTTTATGCTGTAATTGTGCATAAGAAACATTACAAATGTGTTACCGTACGGTTACGATTTTATTACATGTTCAATAAATAGTTTTATCTTCTTTTTTCTGCCACTCTTCAAACGGCTCCAAACACTCTGTTCTATCGATATTTATCAGATTCAGATGCCCCTTATCGTAGAACTCTTTATCTCTAAAACCAATATTTTGTGCATCTTGGCTTGAAGCACCGTAGTAGATAGTTTTTATATTTGCCCATTTTATTGCCCCGCTGCACATAGGACAAGGCATACAAGTTGTGTAGATTTCACATCCGCTTAAGTCAAAATTTTGGAGTTTTTTAGAGGCTTTTTTTATAACATTTATCTCGGCATGAGCTGTCGGGTCGTTTGATTTTACAACCTGATTGTGGGCTTTTGCGATGATTTTACCATCTTTTACTATCACGGCGCCAAAAGGTCCGCCGTGGTTTTTTGCAACCCCGCCGAGTGCCTCTTTTACAGCTTCTTGCATATATCTGTTCATCTTACTTATTTAAAAAGCCCATAGATTTTTCGCCGTCAAAACTTGCGTCTTTCTCTTTTTTAATCTCTTGTTCAAAATCTGCCAAAGAAAATAGCGGCTTTTCTCTAACGGCTACTCTGTATGCCGTATTTTTTATGATTAAGTTAATTTGTCCGCCCGTCAGTGAGTAACCCGCAAGTTCATTCAGATCAAATTTCTCTTCATATGGAGCATCCACCGGAAGCATCTTCTTCCAAAGGGAGAGTCTCTGCTCTTGGTTTGGTTTTTTAAACTCTATCTTGTAGTTAAATCGTCGTGAAAATGCCTTGTCTATGTTCTCCAAGAGGTTAGTCGTAGCAATCAAAACACCCTTAAACTTCTCAATCTGCTCCAAAAATATGTTTTGCATCTGGTTGTGCATCTGGTCAGCTCCGCTGTTTGCACCGCTTGAGCGAGCTCCCAAAAACTGGTCTGCCTCATTTAGCAAAAGTATCGGTTCTGTTTTTGTTTTTTCACATAAATCATAAAAAGTGTCAAAAATCTTACGGACATTTTTCTCGCTCTCTCCGACATACATTGAGAGAATCTTTGAGCAGTCAAATGCCAAAACCTGTCGTTTAAGCGATTTTGCCAGCGAGTATGCCGTCATAGTTTTACCTGTTCCCGCCGCACCGTAAAATATTATTCTTGCGTCAATCCCGCTCTTCTTATCTTTAATTCCCCACTCAATGAGTCTGTTGATAACCTCTTTGTCAAGCTGTCTCATAAGATTTTGAAGTGTCTCACTGGTCTCTTTTGCCAAAACTACATCGCTTAGAGATGTGTCAGGCTCAACAAGTTCAAAAATATCCTGCTCGTCTATTAGCGTATTAAGTTTTATACGACGAACTTTCTTATGTTTTTGCGGATGAATTATGCTGTGAAGCACCTCATCTACAATGTAAAATGCTCTAGAAATTCCGCCAAAAGGATTCAACATCTCCTCATAGTCGATTATCCCGTCATTTATAAGGTGTGAGCCATCCTCTAGAAGTGAGCGGTTTTTAATGCGTTCATACTCATCAAGCGAGATAAGTTCAATAAGAGTGTTCATCTCACGCA
>MIBZ01000044.1 GCA_001829675.1 Sulfurimonas sp. RIFCSPLOWO2_12_36_12
GTTTGAGTTTTACCCACTCCGGTCGGTCCTAA
Source organism: Sulfurimonas sp. RIFCSPLOWO2_12_36_12 (assembly GCA_001829675.1). Taxonomy (GTDB): domain Bacteria; phylum Campylobacterota; class Campylobacteria; order Campylobacterales; family Sulfurimonadaceae; genus Sulfurimonas. The sequence continues at coordinate 33 of MIBZ01000044.1, forward strand.
AAATAGAAAACTTCCTATCGGAGAATTACCGCTTGAGAGCCCTGCTTTATTTCTTTTAATCGCGCGGGCAACAGCATGGGTAGCCTTGCTTTGACCAATAACCTCTCTGTTTAACTCATCTTCGACATTTAAAATTTTATCTTTATCAGCTTGAAGCATCTTCTTAACCGGAATACCGGTCCATCTAGAGACAATAGAAGCGATGGACTCCTCATCAACACTGTTTTTTAGAAGCGTTCCCTCTTTTTGAAGTTTTTCCCAATTCTCCGTAATCTCTTTTTCCTGAGTCAATAGTGCCGGAATCTCTCCGTACTCTATCTCCGCCGCACGGTTAAATTCTGATGTGCTTTTTGCTACATGCGCTTCTCTTCTTTTTGCTTCAATCTCATTTTTTATGCTTGATATTTTTCCAAATACCTCTTTCTCATATGCAAACTGCGCCTCTAGAGTTCTAACTTTCTCCTCAACATCAGCCAGCTCTTTTTTTATCTCTTCAAGCCGCTTTGTATTTGCAGGAGACTCCTCCATTTTCAGAGCCTCTTGCTCAACGCGCAACTCTGATTTTTTTATCTTTGCATTGCTTAGCGCATGCGGCTCCGACTCTATCTGCATCTTAAGCTCGGCAGCAGCTTCATCGATTAAATCGATTGCTTTATCCGGCAAAAACCTATCTGCAATATATCTGTCGGAGAGCTTTGCAGCCGCAACCAAGGCGCTGTCCGTAATTGTTACATTGTGGTGAGTTTCCAGCCTCTCTTTTATACCTCGAAGTATTTGCAGAGATTGATTTACAGTCGGTTCACTTAGATTAATTGGCAAAAATCGTCTCTGAAGAGCCATATCTTTTTCAAAATATTTTCTATACTCTTTGAGCGTTGTTGCCCCTATAGTATGAAGTTCTCCGCGAGCAAGAGCCGGTTTTAGAATGTTTGCAGCATCCATACTTCCCTCGCTAGCCCCAGCCCCGACGATTGTATGAATCTCATCTATAAAAAGTATAATGTTACCGCTCTTTTTAACCTCGTCAATAACGGCTTTTAGTCTGTCTTCAAACTCGCCTCTATATTTTGCACCGGCAATTAACGCACTCATATCAAGGGCAATTACTTTTTTGTTTTGTAGCGATGTAGGAACCTTGCCGTCACTGATTCTCTGCGCAAGCCCTTCAACCAGAGCAGTTTTTCCGACCCCCGGTTCACCTAAAAGCATAGGATTGTTTTTAGTTTTACGGATTAATATCTGCATCATACGGGTAATCTCTTCATCCCGTCCTATTACCGGAGCGAGTTTTCCCTCTTTTGCTTCAATGGTCAAATCTATCCCATATTTTTTTAAAGACTCCAGCGTTTCATCGGAGCTTTGAGAGTTAATTTTTGCACTGCCGCGGGATGCTTCTATATTTTTAGCCAACTCCGAGATATCTATATATTTTTTCAACAGGCTAAAAAACGGTTCATTTTTTAAATTTGCTAATATATAGGTATCAACCGCTAAAAAGGAGTCTCCGTTTTTTGTCATCAGTCCAATACCGTTTTCTAAGGTTTGAACAAAATTTCTAGACAATTTTATATTCTCTTTTGAAATGCTGGACGATTTTGGCAGCTTCTCACTTAAACTCTTTACATCTAACTCTATCGCTACTTTATCAATGTTCATCTTGTTAAACATCTGATTTAAAACAGAGTTTGAATTTGTAAGCTGAGCCCATAAAAAGTGTACAGGTTCCACCTCTTGATTTTTATTATGCAACGCCAGCGAAACCGCCGACTCGATTGATTCACTCATATTATTTGTTAATTTCTCAAATATACCATTCATTTTTAAATTCCTTGATTTTATTTATGCAAATATTATAGCAAGTTGAGTGACTTATTGTCAAGCATATTTAGTCTATGTATTATATATGTGATTTTAATTTTATTTGTAATATAATTCCAAAAATATTTATAGGATTTCTCAAATGCCAACAATTATTAATGCAATCAAAAATCGCTCATCAAAGAGAGCATATCTACCAAAGCCCGTACCGCGCGATATTCAAGAAAAAATTTTAGATGCTGCCGCAATGACGCCAAGCGGTGCAAATATGCAGCCTTGGATAACCTATGCTATCAGCAATCAAGAGGTTCTAAAAAATATTGGTGATGCTATAATTGAGAAGATGAACAGCGGCGTAGAAAACGACCAGTTTATCCAGTACTACCCCCTAAACTGGAAAGCTCCTTATAAAAAGAGAAGAATAGAGACCGGTATCGGTCTATATAGTTTAATGGAAGTAGATAGAAAAGATGTTGAAAAAAGAACACAGATGTGGCACGACAACTTTAGATGGTTTGGAGCACAAACCGTATTTTTTGTCTTCACCGATAAAGCTATGATAGAAAACGCGCATGGTGCACTTATTGATTGTGGCGCATATATGCAGAGTATTATGTTGGCTGCCGGAGAGTTTGGTCTAGGAACCTGTCCGCAAGGCTCGACAACAGAGTTTGGAAAAGTTGTAGCAAAAGTACTGGATGCTCCTGAAAATCTTGCGCTTCTTTATAGCATAGTTATCGGCTATGAAGATAAAGATGCAAAAATCAACGAATACCGACCAAGCAGAGCTGATTTAAATGAGAATGTGACATTTATTTCATAATCTTTATAATTAAATAAATCCTTTTTGCCTATACCTGTGCATCATACTCTCGTTTCCGCTTACACCGCCGCTATGGATGTAGATTATCTCTTCATCGGTCTGCTCAATTAAACATTTCCATAAACTAGGTGCATAAACCAAATCAAATTCAACTCCTGCCTCTAAGAGTTTCTGCTGCATCTCTAAAAATTCTCTGTACGGCTTTGCAAAATGGTACTTTTTTTGCGGTTCTAAAATTGTTAAATTTTTCGGTATCTCATGAAGTGCGCTCATCTGCTCTTTTAGGTACGATGTATCGCCAACGCATGGTGTTGTATAAACTCTGTACTCAGGCAGAGACAGAGCCAAATAGAGAGCCGTTGTGCCCGTTCCTGAAGGAGTGGCTAAAGATTTTACACCTAAGCCGCTGTTTTTTATCTCATCTGCCAAAACTTCCAACCCAAGCTTTGCCTCTTCTACCGCGCCGCCTTGGTCTATTATAAATGTTTTTTCATCTAGGTTAAATCGCAAAGAGGCTATAAAATCTTTATAAAACTGCTGCTCAATTTCTATATGTATCATTCCAAGATTTTTTGCATGATAAAAATTGCCACAATTTTCATTTTTTAAAGTTTGGCTTATCGGTTTTGAGTAATATTTAAACTCCCACCCTTTTTGTTTACACATTGCGGCAATTGCCAGCATTGCATTTGATTGAGTTCCGCCATAAGAGATGACTTTAGTAAGTTTATTTGGAGGAGTTTGGAGGAGTGTGTATAATTTTCGATATTTATTTCCTGCTAAAAAAGGATCGATAAGATCATCTCTTTTAACATAAAAAACTCTCCCGTCTAAACTTATTTTAGAGATAGGAGAGTGCATAAAAATTACTTGATTACTGCTTTTTTCTCTAGTTCTTTCATTTTTGTCAACATAATAGCTTTTGCTTTTTCCATTTTTAGTCTCTGCTCAATAAACGGTTTTACCTCAGAAAAGTTTTTTGTTGCTTTTGATTTTTTATCTTCAATATAAATTACATGGTATCCGAATTGAGTCTTTACCGGCTCAGTAGTAAACTCTTTAACTTTCATTGAAAATGCTTTATTGTTAAACTCAGGAACCATTTGACCTTCACTAAAATAACCTAAATTTCCGCCGTCTGAAGCACTCGCGCATGTCGATTTTGCTTTTGCGATTTCTATAAATTTATTTTTAAGAACATCCCCTTTTAACGGCTTTAATTGAGCGATAATACTTTTTGCATCAGCTTCTTTTTCTACAAGTATGTGACGCGCGTTAACGCTTTCATTTTCAACAAATTCGTCTTTGTTAGCTTCATAATATTTTTTAAGGTCAGCATCTGAAACGGCAATCTTGTCTACTTCTTTTTTCTGCCAAACCTGAATAGCTATCTCTTTTTTAATTCTCTCAGTTACTTCTTCATATTTTTCTTTATACTCAGTCGAGTTCAATATACCTATTTTTTTTGCATCATCATAAACTAACTCTTTAGCAACTAACTGCTCTAAAACCTGTTTTCTAAACTCTGCTTGTTTCTCTGCCGGAACTTGATTAAATCTACCCTGTGTCGCCGTCATAAGCTCTCTATCAACATCTTGCTGAGTAATAGCCGTGCCATTTACACTCACAAGAGTTTGTGCCATTGACATTGTTGATAATATAGTTAGAGACGCTACTAATTTTGTTACTGCTTTCATTACGATTCCTTATTTAATTATAAAAATTTTAGTTTGTTAATACTAATGATTATTAAACAAAGAGCATTTTATATATAATTCTGCCATGAAAAAAGCCACAAAAGAAGAAATTAAAGAGATTCATCAACTTTTTATTGATAAATATAGCGACGCAGTAACTGAACTTGATTATAAAAATGCATACGAACTTGTTATAGCGGTTGCTCTTTCTGCTCAATGTACAGACAAGCGTGTAAATCTTATCACGCCACAGCTCTTTAAAAAATATCCTAACCCAAAAAGTTTGGCAGAGGCAGATATAAAAGAGGTGAAAGAGCTTATTAACAGCTGTTCATTTTTCAATAATAAAGCAAAAAATATTATAAATATGGCGAAGAGAGTCGTAGAGGTATATGGCGGTGAGATACCTATGGATGAAAAAGAGCTCGTAACACTTGCGGGTGTCGGACAAAAAACTGCAAATGTAGTGATGATAGAGTACACAGGAGCTAATTTAATGGCAGTTGACACACATGTATTTCGTGTTTCACATAGACTTGGTCTTAGCGATGACACAACAGCCATAAAGACAGAAGCAACACTTGTTAAAAAATTTAAAAACAATCTCCGCACACTTCATCAGGGAATGGTGCTGTTTGGGCGTTACATCTGCAAGGCAAAAAATCCAAAATGCGATGAGTGTTTTTTAACCTCATACTGTAAAACAAAAGAGAGTTTTAAAGTTTGAAATAAAATTGGATTAGTATTTGCTTAAAGAGAGTTATGACAAAATATTTATTGATTATTTTACCGCTGTTTCTGTTTTTGGGATGCTTTAATAAGCATGGCATCTCTGCAAAGTATTATAGCGACTGTAAAGAGTATTACGACCTTCAGGGCTACTACCACAAAGAGTGCGGCAAAGACGATATTATTACCTATGAAGAGCTTGGTAAAAAAACAGATAAAGTTATTGATTATGTTGTTGGGGCTGAAGAGGAAAAACCAAAAGGGAATGTTTGGTAGATTTAAAAAATCTTTACATAGATACAGCAATACTCGTTCACTAAGGCTTCACGGTGGGTGCCCCAAATCTAGCACTACTAGATTTGACCCTTCCGTTGCAGAATCGTTCACTTCGTACAGCAATGAAATCTAAGTGGAAAATACAAAACAGTTTTATGCGATTGACAAAAATTCTATAAATTAAAATCTCAATATAGTTCTAGGCGTTTTTTTGAAGGTGTACTGTAGTACATCAAGAAAAAACAACGACGAAATATGAAGCTATTTTATTTTATGGCAATGAAAGTTGCAAAATTTGCCCAGCGAAAGACCACTTCGCAGTGTGAGAAACCGCAGTTTTTAGCCATTTTTATATTTTCATCTTCGCTGTATGGCACCAAAACATTCTCTAGAGCTTCTCTTTTTTGCATTATCTCATACTCTGAGTAGCCCTGCTCTTTTTTGAAGTCATAGTAGCACTCAATCAAATCTTTATTCAGTTTTGGGTGATGACTTATAACTTTTTCACTAAATATAAATACCCCGTCTTTTTTTAGAGAGGCAGATATTTTTTTAACAAGCTCTTCGCGAATAAGCGGACGGATAAACTGAAGCGTATAATTGCTGATAAATAACTCCGCTTCTTTATACTCGTACTCTAATATGTCAGCATTTACAAGCTCTATATTCGCATTAAATGCTTCACACTTTTTTCTAGCTTGTTCAAGCATCGCTTCTGAATTGTCAAGCCCTATCAAAACCGCTTTACATTTTAGTTTTCTGCTTATATTTATAAGAAGTGTTGCGGTTGAACAGCCCAAATCATAAGCAATACCGCCGTTTTCCAACTGTTTTAGAGCAAAAAATTCCGTAATCTTCTGCGACTCTTTGTAAAAGGGTACGCTTCTTTGCAGCATGTCATCAAAGACAGCGGCAACCTCTTCATCAAATTCAAACTGTTTTTTTATCGGTTTTGTAAATATTTTATCATTCATTGGATTTCCTAGCTTGTAATTTTAGCCAAATTACTATAATATAGCTCAATTTAATTAAATTATTTTTGGGTTTTTAATGACAATAAAGCAAAAACTTTTCCTATTAACCGTATTGCCGACCGTCACTATTTTACTTTTTTCTATAAACCATGCAATTGACAAATATAACTCTTACCATAATCATGAACTTTTAATATCCTCTTCCACGCTAATGGACCATACTGCAAATGTACTACACGAATTACAGCTAGAAAGAGGGCTCAGTTCAAGCAACATAAAAAGTTATGAGGGCAATAATTTATATTTTTCAGAACTGCTTCTAACACAACAAGCACAAACAAATATTGCTATTGAAAAGTATAATGCTTTTTTAAATGATTTAAATAAAAAACAGCTAAAAATTGCCAATGAAGAGATAATTAAGAGCATTGATATTTTATTAAAATCTATAGTTTACATTAGAGACAGCATATTAAACGGTGAGATGACACACGAAAACTCTTTTACATACTTCTCATATACAAATAACCAACTTCTAGAGCTTGCCGATAGTATAAAATTTTATTCAAATGATGAGATGATTCAAACAAAAATTATGGCGCTAAAGAAAATTTTACTTCTTCAAGAGATTAGCGGTCAAGAGAGAGCTTTAATACTTCAAATAAATAGAAACAGCTTGTCTATAAAAAATTTAGAAAAAATCGACACTCTGCTTGAGGCACAGTACAACCTATACGACAATATTAAAACAATTTTACGAAACTCAAAAATTGATAAGCAACTTGAAGAGATTGACAGAAAAAATGCGAACAACTATTTTAACGAGGTTAGAAAAATAGTTAAAAATTCAGATGATAACAAATTTTCAGTAGATGAAGAGTTGTGGTGGAGCGTATCAACCGACAGAATTAATGATTTTCACACTTTAGGGCGTGATATTTTTTCACAAATAGTCTCAGATATAGAGATAAGAAACAGTGAGCTTTATAACTCTTTTATCTATCAAATAACAATCACTTTAACAACAATATTTGCTCTGCTTTTTGGAGCTTATCTGCTCGCAAGAAATATTGATACTTCTTTAAAAAATTTAGATTTCGGAATGGATAAATTTTTTGATTTTTTAAACTTTAAGACTAATGCTCCAAAAAAAATAGATGTTAATTCAAAAGATGAGTTAAGTGCAATAGCGAATAAAATTAATGAACAGATTCTATCACTTGAAAAACAGCTAGAAAAAGATAGAAGATTTATAAACGAAACTACACAGATAGTTCACCTTATGAAAGATGGTATCTTTTATGAAAAATCATCTTTCGACCCTGCGAATCCTTCTCTCATAAACTTAAAAATAGTATTTAACGAGCTAACGGAGTTAATATCTGAGAAAATTACAGAACAGACAAACTCCCTGGAATCACTAAATAAAACACTTGCAGATAAAGTTAACAAACAAACCGCCGAGCTTACAAAACAGATATTTGAGATAACAAAAGCAAGAGATAATGCAATAAAAGCTGAAACCGCAAAGGATGAATTTTTAGCAAACATGTCCCATGAAATCAGAACTCCATTAAACGCGATTTTGGGTTTTGTAACAATTCTTGAGCAAAGAATAAAAGATAGCAAATCCCTAGATTACCTAAATATTATAAGCACAAGCGGAAAGTCTCTTCTTTACATAATCAACGATATTTTGGATTTTTCTAAAATCCAAAGCAGTAAGTTTACAATTACACCTCGCGATATTGATCCTCTTCATGAGTTTAGTAGTATTACACTCCTTTTTGCTTCAAAAGCTTATGAAAAACATATCTCTTATGCTGTTTATATAGACCCTAATCTGCCAAGATTAATAAGTGTAGATGAAACAAGAGTAAAACAGATAATATCAAATCTGCTGAGCAATGCAATAAAATTTGCCTACAAAGGCGGCTTTGTACATATTAATATTTGCATTAAAGATAATTTTCTCATCGTCTGTGTTGAAGATAGCGGAATTGGAATTCCTTTAAAAAGTCAAAGTAAAATTTTCACCCCTTTTACTCAGGCTGACAGCTCAACCACAAGAAAGTACGGCGGGACAGGCTTGGGATTGTCAATATCATTTAAACTTGCGCAGCAGATGAACGGTACACTCTCGTTTATATCTCAAGAAGATGTTGGTTCAACATTTACACTAAATATTCCCATTAAAGTTATAGACAAATTTCCAAAAGAGCTTGTAGATTTAAAGAAAATAGAAAAATATAAATTTGCAATCTTAAATAGCCCAGAAATGAGCATTTTATTTGTAGAATTAATAAAAAAATATCTAAATGACTTTGGAATAATAGAAGTTGCAGAAATAAAAGAACATGTAGATAATGGCTACGATATACTCTTTTTTACACCTAATGATTTATATAACAAAAAAATAATTGATGCAAAAAAACCAGCAATTGCAATACTAAAATCTAGCATAGTAAACCTACCCAACCTTGAGCATATAGCGTCGCTGTTTGCGCCATTTACACCTATGTCATTTATAGAGGCCATTGATAATGTGGCAAAAGAACAGATACGAAAAATGGCCGATATAGAAGAGATTGGTAATTACAATATGCAAAGCAGTGACATAAAATTTAATGCAAATATTTTAATTGCCGAAGACAACAAAACAAATCAGCTGCTAATGACTCTTATTTTGGATAATTATGGCATTAGTTATGATGTCGCTAACAATGGTGCAGAAGCTGTTAAAATATTTAAAGAGAAGAAGTTTGATTTGATTTTAATGGATGAAAATATGCCCGAACTCAGCGGTTTAGGCGCATTGATACAAATAAGAGAGTATGAGGCAAAAAACAGTTTAAGCAAAACGCCTGTTATTGCGGTTACTGCAAATACACTAACGACAGATATTGAGAAGTTTTTAAATGCAGGAATGGATGGATTTATGTCTAAACCGATTGATAATAGACTCTTGGAGATAGAGCTAAGCAAACATTTAAAAATAGCCTAGCTCTTTGTTTATATAATTTAGTTCCTGCTTATTGCGTTTAAATCCGAAAATGCTACTTCAACTCTCTTAACTAGCGTTTTTTGTCCTTCTCTTAGCCATTTTCTAGGGTCATAATAGTTTTTATTCGGTTTATCTTCGCCCTCAGGATTTCCGATTTGACCTTGAAGATAATCTCTATTTTTTTCGTAATACTCTTTTACACCAATCCATGTTGCCCATTGGGTATCTGTGTCAATATTCATCTTGATAACACCGTAGCTGATTGCTTCGCGAATCTCCTCAAGCGTCGAGCCTGAACCGCCGTGAAAAACAAAATTTACGGGCTTACCCAGAGTATTAAACTTTTCTTGAATATATTTTTGAGAGTTATTTAAAATTTTTGGCGTTAGCACAACATTGCCCGGCTTATAAACACCGTGAACATTACCAAAAGATGCAGCAATTGTAAAACTTGGAGAAACTTCACTCAACTCTTTGTATGCGTATGCAACATCCTCAGGCTGAGTGTAAAGAAGAGAGTTGTCTACATTTGAGTTGTCAACTCCATCCTCTTCTCCGCCTGTTACTCCGAGTTCTATCTCTATACTCATGCCGATTTTGCTCATTCTTTGCAGATATTTTTTACAAATGGCAACATTCTCTTCAAGCGGTTCTTCGGATAAATCTAACATGTGAGAAGAGTAAAGTGGCTTAGCGTAAGTTTTAAAATGCTTTTCGCCCTCATCTAAAAGAGCATCAATCCACGGAAGAAGTTTTTTTGCAGCATGGTCGGTATGAAGAATAACCGCTACACCATAAGCTTCAGCCATCATATGCACATGCAAAGCTCCTGAAACTGCGCCGACAATCGCTGCTTTTTCATTTTCATTATTCAAGCCTTTTCCTGCATAAAATGACGCTCCGCCGTTGCTAAATTGAATAATTACAGGAGATTTTACTTTCGCTGCAGCCTCCAATATGGCATTTATAGAATCAGTACCTACAACATTTATCGCTGGAATAGCAAATCCATTTTCCTTTGCGTACTGATAAACTTTTTGTACATCATCGCCAAATAATACTCCTGGCTTTACAATATTTAAAACACCCATTATTAGACTCTTTTTGTAAAATTTTTGCCTAATTGTATTACAGGCTTCATTTAAAATAACTTTTATAAAAACTTATTATGCTAAAATAACCAAAAAATTATCGGGGATTCAAATGAGACTAACAATAGATGAATATTGTAAATATTTTAAAATGTCCAAAGAGATGATTAATTCGAAGATTAAAGCAAAAAAATTAAACTATATTATTGAAGACGGTATGACATATATCATAGTAACAAGAAGCTCGCTTGACAAAGAAAAAAGAGTAGAGATTCATCAAGAAAAAAATGTTGTCCCTAGAGAAAACACTCAAATAGCTAAACCAAAAACTACCGTTGCTACGGTTATAGCGCTCTATCAAAGAGAAAATAAATTTTTAAAAGACAAAATAGTTCAATTAGAGACTAAAGTTGATAAACTGATAGACGATAAAGAGCAGATGCTGCGTGATGAGAGAGATAAAATAGAAAAAATTTACAGCTCAAAAGATGAACAACTTAAAAATATTCTGACTCTTGTAAATAAAAAAATGAAGCTTGACAAAGAAAACGCAACAATACATGAAATAGAGAGTTTTAACCACCAAGATGAAGCAAAATCAATAGACGGTTTTGAGCTTGTTGAATTAAAAGAGTATTTAAAATCATTAAATATTAAATCTTCTCAAAGAAAAACAATTAAAAAAAGATTTTTGGATGCCTATGACAACGATGTTAGAGTGATACATAGAGACGGTAAATTGTATCTGGATTTTTCAAAATACGATTATAGTGATTTGCTTGCTTACTAAAAAATTCAAAACTAGAAATATCATAGCTACAATCAACAAATTTGCAGCAGAGAACAAGTGTTCACCGCTTGAGTTCTCTTTTAGCATCGATAGCGTTGATACCTACATCAAAACAACTGCTGATGATGATTTCAAACTATACAACGAAGATTCGCTAAACTATTACACAGATCATGACAAAATCATTAATGAACATGTTAAATTTAGGCAGATATACATTGTTACGCTCAAACAGAGCCTTAAGTCAGTAATAAAACTAAACTATGCTATAAATTTTTCTGACAATAATGCGAACGCAGATATCATTATAAATCCAGAATCAGAAATCCCATATAAACAGCATCAGCCAAAAGAGATATACCTGCTTTTACTTAAAGAGCTAAACAATATAAAAGCTAAAAATAGTATCTTGATAAATATTTTTGATGAAAAGATGAAAGAGAAACTAAAAGCTTTTGTTAACCATCTGTACAAAAACAAATTTGCAAATAAAATTAAACTTCCGCTTTTTAGTGGAATTGAACCGGAGATAAGAAGAAGCAGTAAACTTATAATGCGCTTTTTACAAAAAGAGACAACTCATCAAGTTATAGAGGTTGATGTACAAGAGATTCTAGTTGAATTTATCAAGCCTGTTTTTGGAAAAAATGGACTAAACGCATTTGGTGAGATTATTGATAATAGTTACTTAAATAATAGTGAAGACTTAAAGTGTCGCGTAGATGACAAAAGCATAGAAATTGTAGAAAATGATGATAGAAAAATTTATAGAAGTAAAATAAAAGGTTATGTTCATCTTGATAATGATGATTTTTACATTGACAACAAAATCCAGATGCAGCATCTCTCTCGCGTTCAGGACTCTGTCGCAAAAGATGAAGCAAACAATATTGAAGTTATTATTTCCCAACACGACACCTCTCTTGATAGCGTAGGAGAAGGCGTTAAACTTACATCAGAAACAGTTCATATCAATGGACATGTCGGCGCAAAATCAAATCTAAGAGCTGTTAACCTCACAATATACGGTGCAACTCATCAAGATTCATCGCAAGAGGCAAAATTTGCTGAGATAAATAGGCACAAAGGTAAACTTAGATGCCACAGCGCAAAAATAAAGCTCTTGGAAGGCGGAGAAGTTCACGCAACAAATGTTGAGATAGAAAGCTCTTTGGGCGGTACAATCTATGCAGAAAATGTAACAATTGGGCATGTGAAAAATAATCTCAAAGTTTACGCATCTAACTCAATTAACATTAACCTTGTGAGCGGGGAAGACAACCTATTTAAGATTAACTACAAAGATATTCCTACTCTAAACAGCAGATATAATTTTGTGACAAGAGAGATAGAAGATTTGAAATACCGCCTTGAAGGTGCCCAAAAACACACCCTCTCCGAGGTTCCCATTTTAAAAGAGCAAATTAACAAATTAAAAGCCCAGCAGGACATGATTGTAAACGGAGTAAAATATGCAAAAATTACAATTAAAGAACCTTTAAGAGGCTTAAATACAATTACATTTACATTAAATAATGCTCAAGAGCTTACCTTCAAAACGGAAGAGAAGAGTTATGATTCATTTTACATAACAGAATCAGAGAACTATATTACTCTGCACCCGACAAACAAAAAAATCCCAATAAACCAATAATAGCCCTCATTTTTTAAATAATTTTTTTTATTTTCCAGTCTAAAGTAGTTTTTTTGTTTAAATTAAACACGGAATTCCGTATGCTTTATATTTTTATTGCTATGTTTAACTATTTTTAAATATCTTTTCACACCATATATAGAATATTAAAGTATTTTATTAATATATTACTATAATTTAAATGTATGTTTAAGTATTTATTCCGTACAATACTTCTATGCAAATTAATGATCTGTTTAATATTCTTCATAATTCAATAGAATCCAAAAATAATGGAAAAAAAATATCCCTAAAAGATATGGCTGATTCATTGGGAGTATCTATGCGCACATACCAAGATTGGAAACTGGGACGAGCAAAACCGCAAGCTGCGATTACTGTTATGCAAATGCTTGGCAAACTAGAAGATGAAGAGATTATTAGAGCAGTAAGAAAAATCAATAAACTTAAGGATTAAGTTAATGAGCGCACTAACAAAACAAGAAAGAGATGGCTTAGAGGATGTGTTTTTATCTATACATACACATGACGATAGATATAAAAAATTGAGAGAATTATCGTCTTTAATTATAGCAAGCAACATTAGCAGTGCTGCATCTAAACTGCTAAAGCGTGCAAAATTCGGACTCAAAAAAAGAAAAACATCATATTTTTTGTCCTTTTTTGATAAAAAGAAGAAATCTTTAAGCAAATAAACTATAAAGTGTCTATAGCTGAATTACTTTGCTGTAAAATTTTATTTTAAAGCTTAAGTAGTTTCGGAAAATCTTTATAAATTCAAGGGTAGATTTATGAATAAAGCTCAATTCGTTGAACTAGTACAAGCAAGTGGCAATTACAAAACTAAAGTTGAAGCTGAAGCAGCTATCAGAGCATTTACAGATGCAGTAGCGTCTGCATTAGTAAAGAAAGAAGATGTTTCTCTTGTAGGATTTGGAAGCTTTAGCGCTTCATTACAAAAAGGTAAAAGTGGTAAAGTTCCAGGTACAAGCAAAACTTATACTACAAAAGATAAAATGGTTCCTAAATTTAAAGCTGGTAAAGGTCTTAAAGACCGCGTTGCAGCTGGTAAGTAACCCTTCGTTTGTCGCAATTTTTTTTGCGGCAAATTCTTCTCTCTAAATAAACCCCGATTTTTAAACTTTTTTTCCTAAATCTTTATCAACAAAGCTCTTCATACATTTAAATTTTTAATAAAACTAGATACAATATAACTATTACATACATAAAAAACGGAGATAAAATGAAAAAAATAATAGTTGCGTTACTAATGATACTATCGGTAAACCTTAGTGCACAGAGCAAAAATCCACATGTTGTTTTGGAAACAAATCAAGGGAATATAGAACTGGAGCTGTTTCCGGAAGTAGCTCCTTTGGCAGTAGAAAATTTTACTACACATGTTAAAAATGGCTACTATAACGGACTTATCTTTCACAGAATTATAAAAGATTTTATGATTCAAGGCGGGGATCCGAGTGGAACCGGAAGAGGTGGAGAGAGTATTTGGAAAAAAGATTTTAAAGATGAGTTTACAAACAAAATGTTTGAGAGAGCCGGTGTTCTTGCTATGGCAAACAGAGGTTCTCATACAAACGGAAGTCAATTTTTCATAACAACCGCTCCTACGCCATGGCTAAATGGAAGACATACGATTTTTGGGCAAGTTACCGCACAATCCATGAGTGTTGTAAAAAAACTTAACGATGTTGCTACTCTTGGACAAAATAGCGGAGACAGACCTGTTGAAGAACAAAAGATTATAAAAGCATATATCAAAAAGTAAGATATAGTAAACCTTATCTAAAGCTATAATTATTTTATAATTGATATTACAATATAATTACACTAACGATAGAAGAGGTATTTAATGGAAATTCATACGGTAGAAAAACTTCAAAAGCAAGCACTCAAAAAGAGTTCTGCTGATTTTACAAGATTGGGTTTTTCGCTTTTTTTTATGATTGGTGTCTTGACATATAGTTTTTTAAGTAACGGAGGCATATCCAATAATATGTTTCTTGCGGTTGCCGCACTGATAGGTGCCTATATGGCCATGAACATTGGTGCAAATGATGTTGCAAACAATGTCGGTCCTGCCGTTGGTTCAAAAGCTCTCACTCTTACTACCGCAATTATTATCGCTGCAATTTTTGAAGCTGCCGGTGCATTGATAGCAGGAGGAGAAGTCGTCAAGACTATAAAAAACGGGATTATAGACATCTCGGCTTTTGGCGGCAACAGTGACCCATTTATATGGGCAATGATGGCTGCTCTTCTTGCCGCTGCATTATGGCTAAATTTTGCAACTATGATGAAAGCACCGGTTTCCACTACGCACTCAATCGTTGGGGCCGTGATGGGTGCAGGAATCGCTGCAGCAGGATTTAGCGTAGTTAACTGGGGAACTATGGCAGAGATAGTTGCTTCATGGGTTGTTTCACCGCTTTTGGGTGGTATTGTAGCCGCTGCTTTTCTTTTTGCAATTAAAAAATCTATTGTAATGAAAGATGACAAAGTTGAAGCTGCAAAAGTTTATGTTCCTATCTTTGTTGCCCTTATGTCTTTAGCCTTTATTACATACATAATACTAAAAGGTGTACAACAGATATGGCCAAAAATCTTAGGATATCTAAATATGCTGCCTCTGGTATCCCTTGAAATAACAAAATCACCAAAATTTAGCCTTGCATTTACAATCGCCTTTATAATATCAATTTTTGTCTATTTTATTGTAAAAAAAAGGGTCGGTGCGAACACGACAACTCTACAAAACAGCAGGGATTCGGTAAATACTCTTTTTACAATTCCTCTTATTTTTGCAGCGGCACTACTTAGTTTTGCTCACGGTGCGAATGATGTCGCAAATGCTATCGGACCATTAGCTGCAATACATGATGCGATTGTAAACGGTGGGGTCTCATCAAGCGCTTCGATTCCTTTATGGGTTATGGGTATCGGTGCACTTGGAATCTCTCTAGGTCTTGCTCTTTACGGTCCTAACCTTATCAAAACAGTGGGAACTGAAATAACGGAGCTTGATCAGATAAGAGCATTTTCTATTGCTATGGCAGCATCCGTAACTGTTATTTTTGCTTCACAACTCGGTTTGCCTGTCAGTTCCACACACATTGCAATCGGCGGTGTTTTTGGTGTCGGTTTCTTAAGAGAGTGGATGCATGTAAAAGATGAAAAAAATCATACGATTGAAGAAGATATAAACATCATAAAAGATGAACAACTAAACAAGGAAATATACAAAACTGAGTTAAAAAATTTACAAGACAAAATTGATAAATCACAAAATGATTACATCAGAATAGTTGAACTTTACAAACTAATTGAAAATGAAAAAAAGATAATAAAATCAACTAAAAAGAGCATTAAAAAAGCTAAAAAAGTTCAATATGTCAGAAGAGATGCCGTTAAAAAAATTCTCGCTGCTTGGCTTATAACCGTACCTGCTGCTGCAATACTTGCAGGAGTACTATTTTTCACAATAAAAGGTATCATGATTTAAGGGACTGTAAATAATTATAAGCTTATCTATAATTTTTAAAATCCTGCTTGGTAATATCCAAAGCTTTGTAAAAATCCATAATTTCACCGCTGTGCTCAACTTGAAATTTTTGGGCTTTATCTTTATTTAAAAAAGCATACTTGCTGATTTTGCTCATAGTACCTCTTACTCTGCTGCCTACAACATAGTAAGCTTTTGTAGCGTCAATAAATTTTAAACTATCTACATCCACAACCGTCGGGTTTTTAAGCTCCACTCCGTCACCCAGATGATCTTCTAGGCAATGCATTGAGCAGTATTGATAAACCGTGTTCTCATGCGTTGCACTATGGCTTGTTTTATAATATTTAATTAAATCCATTCCGCATCTTGGACAAAAATTTTTATCTGCGCCATTTTGAAGCAAAATCGCCTCTTCTTTATTGACACTCTGAAACATCCCTGCTGCTTTGCCAACAATATCTTTTTGCGAGCTGCAACCAGTAAATAAAAGTACTACTACAGCTATAATTATTTTTTTATACATCTATTACTCCTACATTAATGTAATGTTAGCAATAAATGATTACTATAGTGTTAAAATAAACAAAAAAAATGGATTGATATGAGAGATAAAATAGTTAAGTACTTTAAGGAGATTCTTCTTTTTTTTCTTGTAATGACTATTTTTGCCAATATATTAAGCTTCTACAGAAGCAATAATTTAAATAAAGAAGCTCTGAATATATCAACCGTAAATTTACTGCATGATAAATCGTATGTTTTACCAAAAAACGAACCTATTTTAATTCATTTTTGGGCATCTTGGTGTCCTACATGTAAAGTCGAAGCGCCAAATATTCAGAAAATATCTAAAAGTTACAATGTTTTAACAATTGCACTAAAATCGGGAAGTGACGCTGAAATAGAGGAGTATCTAAAAAGTCGTGATTTGAATTTCAAAGTAGTCAATGACATAGATGGAGCGATTACAGATAAATTTAGTGTTTCAATTTTTCCTACTACTATAATTTATGACAAAGATGGCGAAGTAGTATTTAGCGATGTAGGTTATACAAGTACCTTAGGACTGTGGCTTAGAATGTGGTGGACGAACTAATAATTTAATTTATAAAACGAGCGAAGCCCGTTTTATAATCGCTAGTCGCTCAGACACTGAAGCTAGCCTCTTGCGAGGCAGAAGAAAAGCATAAGATGCAACGGCTATAAGCTATTTTCCGATTTTAACCGCATAAGCTTTACCGGATAAAGGCACCCATGGACGCTTAATATGTTCCGGACGACGAAGTGTAGATTTTTCATCTAATCCGCGAGTAAGCTGATCTCTCCATCCTTGATAAACTTTAAAGTTATTATCATAATTAACAAAAATATCACCTATTTTATCACCGGCTTGAGCAGGCTCTAAAATAACTTTTTGGTGCCAGCAGTGCATACCTGAAATAGGGTCTGGATGTGGAGCGGCAACAGCATTTTGCCATGAACCGCTAAGTCCATCCCACCAAATATTTCCGCTGTCTCTGTTGTAATTTGCAAATCTCTCTGCTTTAAATGGCTTAATTCCCTCAATATACTTGAGTTTGCCCTCTTTACCATCCATTTGAACTTCGGCAGTAGGAACACCAAAACTGTTGATTCCGGCTGTTCCGCTGTAATCTTCAATTTTTATCTGTGCTCCCTCTTTTCCAACATTTTCAACCGGATGAGCCACAAACTTAGTGTCATTAATATTTCTAGCCATTGGTTTTGGGTCAATCTTGCCATCACTAACTCCATTTGGAATAGTAACAGAATTAGTCAATTTCCATCTTCCGCCATGGTGTGAACAAGCTAATGTTCCGGGGAGAACTCCCTCAGTAGGTACTGCCATAGCCACAAAATGACCCGACTCTAAACCAGTTAAACTATCTACGATTTTAACACGAATTGCATCTCCGCGCTTGAACCCTTGACGAGCGGCATCTCCGGTTGAAATCCAAATCGGGTCATGATTTTGCGAAATCTCCATAAGGTGTTTAGAGTTAGCTGAACGCGTATGAATATTGTACGGCAATCTAAATACGGTATTTAACGCATATGAATCTTTCTCTGTCATATAAGAGTGATTTACATGCGAAACAATATGCGACATCTCTTTCTTCTCTTGATCATTTCTTGGGTAGAATGGAATAGCATATTCCGGCCATTTCCAATCATCTGCAAGCCACTCACAGAAGAAGTCAAGTTTCTTGTCAAGCGTAGCAAAACCTTCCATTTTCTTACCGTTAATCTCAATACCGATAGATTTTTTCTCACCGTGAGATTCTGCCGTCATAACACCGGTTCTTTTGTTGATATGAACATGTTTTTTCTCATATTTATGGCCGTGAGAAATATAATTTTCTCCGTCATCCTTGATTTCACGCTCTTGTGCAGAGTAGATATTATTCTCTTCCATCCAAGCACCGTAATCTCTCAAATACTCATATACAGGGTATTCAGCATTTTTATATCTCTCGTCTGTTGTTGCAGTTGCCTTAAGATTTGGTAAATTATCGCCAAACGCAGCGTCATACCACTCAGCAATAGTAACCGGCTTTCCTGGATTCTTTTTAGATTCCCACATTTTTTTGATACCGAGTTTTCCGGTTGGGTCAATATAGTTAACACACAGTTCAAACCAGAACTCATTATCTTCCCAAACTTCACCAAGACCGGCTTTTATATGAGCTTCAAGTGTAGCACGAGCAGGATTTTTAGGTTTCCAGCCAGCTTTTTCTAAAGCAACTCTTAAAACCGGTTGACGGAAAGATGTCCATCGTGCAGGCATTGTAGCTTCTGAGTGTTGATCATGTCTCTCTCCGGCCAATCCAACCGGTAAAATATAGTCCATATACCAATTTGTCTCAGACCATACCGGAGATAAATTCATAGTAAGTTCCATTTTGGACTCATCTTTTAGAATCTCTATCCATCTGAATCCATCCGGATTAATCCAAACCGGATTGTACATACGAGGAATATACACAGATAGCTTGTTAGGCACTTTTAGCCCTTTTGCCGTCCATTTGTTTTGCCACTCTGTATCTGTAAGAAGATGCGGTAAAAGATACGACATCTCATAAGATGATAGAGGCCACTCCGGCGGATATGTAAGTTCGTTATAAACATCAACCTTTGGAATGTTTTCACCGCGCATTCCCTGTCCGACAGTAGCGCTTCCGCCTTTTCCAGATACGGAGATAACATGCCAGTGATGGAAAAATGTTCCGCCCTCAGGTCCGATTGCTCCGCGAAGTGCAAGTGCAAAGTAACCTGTACGGCCACCCATCCAGCCACCACGATTTCCTGCAGCAGATGCTCTCCAGAAATATGTAGATATTGACTCGCCTGCCCATATAAACATATCATAAAGCGCTTCGAGCTTATATGCAGGAACATGCGTCTCTTTTACGGTGTAATCTAATGTGTAAGGAGAGTAGAGCTCTTTTAAAACAGCTAGGAAAGTATCAAAATCATCTCCGCTTGGAACTTTAGAGATATACCCCTTGCTAACCATATACTCCAGATATTTTTTATTATCTAAAAATACTTCCCAGTTAATCCATTTTTTTACAAAAGCTTTATCAACTTTGTTTTCATTTAGAATTCTTTGTGTTAGATAAAGGTAGATAGCCGGTTCAGTACCTGGCCATGCAGCAATCCAAAGGTCTGCCATACCGGCTGAGTTTGAGAGACGAGGGTCCATTACGACCATCTTAGCACCCTTAGCTCTAGCATCTGCAATAAATGCCGCTGATTGAGCAAAATAGTGGCCGGCATCTGCAGCATGTGATGAATTTAAGAAAATCAGTTTGGCATTTGCCCAGTCAGGTGAAGTTCTGTCATCATTTGCAAATTGAATTGTAGGTGTACGGCCATTTGATGAACAGATGTTTGTATGTGAGTTATAAGAATCCAAACCTAGTGTATGCCAAATTGCCGGAACAAAGCCATTTTCATTTGGTCTTCCCACATGAAACATTACTGATTTTTTAGAGATTTCATCACCCTTCTCAATAGTCTCAGCCATTTTATTACCGATAGTTGTCATAGCTTCGTCCCAAGTAGTACGAATCCATTTACCCTCTCCGCGAGCAGAACCAGGAGCACGCTTAAGCGGGAATGCTATACGATCTGGATCATACATTTGAGATTGAACTGCATAACCTTTTGCACAGTTACGACCACGGCTTCCCGGATGGAAAGGGTTACCCATGTATTTTTTTATCGTAAATGATTTTTTATCAACCCATGCAGTTAAGCCACAAGAAGCTTCACAGTTTGAACATGCAGTCGGGATTATCATATAATCGTTAACTTCTATACCTTCAGGATTTGATTCGCTTCTAACACCATGGCGATCAATACCGCCTCTTTTCCAATCATTACCGTCTAACTCTTTAAAGTCATTCCACTCATTCATCGGAGGATAAAATGATAATGAATTCGGAGTATTTGTAAACTTGCTCTCGCTAACTGATTCAGCGATAGCATCAGTTGTAAATACGCCTCTTACAATAGTAGCGCCAGCAACAGTAAATGCAGCGCCTTTTAAAAATGTTCTTCTACTTTCTAAATACATTCAATATTCTCCCTAACTCATTGGTAATAATTGTGGAATCATCAGCCATACATGTTTAACTATCGCCAAACCGACTAATGCTAAAATCGCTGCAAGCTTTAAAATACTCTCACTTTTACTAGTTCTGCTTAATACTATTAGCAACATCGGTAAAAGGTACGCTATCCATTGACCTAGCCAGAACATTACACTATATTGTCCGTTACCCTTGATATAATCAAGAGTTGCGGCAACTTCTTCTGCTTTCATTGGACCGAATATATACTCTGACATATAGATAATAAATGCCATCAATGCACTCAAGCCAAGAACTACCGCTAGAGTGTTTTTTGCTTCACTGCTGAATTTATTTCCGCCAAGTAAAATCATAGCCGCAGAACCGGAAAGCAACGCTGCTAAAATCATTTGAGCAGATTCAGTCGGCATTTGCCACAGTTCACGAGCTGTACACTGCGCCATAAGAGATGCGGTATAAAGCGTAACCGGAATTGCAAGAATTGTTACCCATAATAATAATTTATCAAAAGTCTCATCATTTTTCTTCCAAGCATAAAATACAAGAAGTGTTAAAAGACCTAAGAATGCTGACGCCATAAACGAACCGATAGCAATTGCTGATGTCCAGTTAGAGTAAACAAAAATATGCCACATTCTAAACGGTTGATGTAAATCAGCCAATGTGAAAAGTAAGAAAATGTTAATAGAAACAAATGCTACTATCGCAGTTGGAAGTCTTAAGCTTTTAACTGACTCCGGATGCATTCTAAGAAGCATAAACAGCATAAAAATAACACCGGTACCGATGCTCTTTGCCCACATATTAACCGTAACCAGCCAAGGCCAAACTATCCCTGGAAGTGCTACATCTAAAGTTACTACAGCATTTGTTGCTGCCAATATTTCATGTGCCATTAGTGGTGTCCTCCTACTGGAAGTGTTGTTATATTGTTAAAAAGCGAGTGTCCATTTCCTCTAAATGATGCAAGAGGATTAAGAGTAACATTTCCGCCGCCAACATAGAAGTGGTGAGGATTTGTACCTTTTTCAGGTTTACGAACTTGAACTCCGCCTTGATGAACTTGAATATATTTTGAGATATTTGAAGTCGGATCTTCAAGGTCACCAAAAATATTTGCCTGAACAGGACAAGCAACAACACAAGCAGGCATCATACTCGAAGCAACTCTGTGAGCACAATATGTACATTTGTCGGCAGTTTGCGTTTGAGGGTCTATATAAATCGCTCCATAAGGACAAGCCATTACACAACCGGCACAACCGATACAACGCTCTTTATCGATATTTACAATACCATTGTCTAGATAGTGAAGCGCACTAACCGGACAAATTCTCTCACACGGTGCATTTTCACAGTGATTACATCTAAGCGGTGTAAATGTTCTTTTTGTTTCAGGAAAAGTTCCAACATCAACATATTTAACACGAAGTCTCCATGTACTAAGCGGAACTTCATTTTCCACTTTACATGCGATTTCACACCCTTTACATCCCATACACAGATGTAAATCAACTAGGAAGCCTAATTGCATATATTCTCCTTATAGCCTTTTATATAGACAAATGTTAAGATTTATAACTATAGTTAATCTTTTTTAAAAGAAATTCTTATTTATAAAGCATAAGAATTCTTATTGTAGGAATACTACCTACATAAAGCTTAAATTAGTTATAAAAATGTGATAATATTGTAATAATTTTTATTTCTGTGAAGGTTTTGGGATTAAAATCAACTCTTATTTATAAAGAGAGATTTTATTTTTTAAGTCTTACTCTAACAGACTGTTCATGAGCAGTCAGCCCCTCTATTTTTGCAATAAGTGCACACTCTTCGCCTATCTCGTTTATTGCTTTTTGACTAAAAGAGATAATTGATGTCTTTTTCATAAAGTTTTCAACTCCAAGCGGAGAGTAGAACTTAGCAGTTCCGCCTGTTGGAAGCGTATGGTTTGGACCTGCCACATAGTCGCCTATCGCTTCAGGAGTATTATGTCCTAAAAAAATTGCTCCGGCATGTTTTATAAGCGGAAGCAGCTCAAAAGGAGATATTGTAGCAACCTCCAGATGTTCAGGCGCTATTTGGTTCATAAGTGTAATCGCTTCTTCCATATCTGCGGTTACAATTATTGCTCCGCGCTCCTCAATGGATTTTCTTGCAATCTCTTGGCGTGGAAGCTTTAATAGCCAATTTTCAATCTCAATTTTTACCTCATCAGCCAACTTTTGTGACGGAGTTATTAAAATAGAGCTTGCCATCTCGTCATGTTCTGCTTGAGACAACATATCAATAGCCATATGTGAAGGATTTGCGCTATCATCTGCAAGTATTCCTATCTCGCTCGGTCCTGCAATCATATCTATATTTACATCGCCAAAAACCATCTTTTTTGCAGTTGCCACAAAGATATTTCCCGGTCCGGTAATCACATCTACTTTTGGTATTGTCTGGGTTCCATAAGCCATAGCCGCGATTGCGCTTGCTCCGCCGACTTTGTAAACTTCACTCACTCCGCAGAGATGACAAGCCGCAAGAAGAAGTTCATTCGGCTCATTATTCGGTGTTGGCGTACATACCACAATCTTCTCAACTCCTGCAACTTGAGCAGGAATAACATTCATAAGAAGTGAAGACGGATAAGCAGCTTTTCCGCCAGGGATGTAAAGTCCGGCACTGTCAACAGGAGTAACCCTTTGACCCAGTATTATTCCGTTTGGTTCATCGTCAAACCAAGACCTAGGTTTTTGTTTCTCATGATAAGCTTTAATTCTGTCGTATGCTAAATGCAAACTGTTTTTTAGTTTTTCATCAAGATTAGCATAAGCTTTGCTCATAGATTCAGTTGATATTTTTAAGTCATCATCGCTCTTTGGAGTCCATTTGTCAAACTTTGCTATATGCTCTTTTAAGGCTTGATTTTTATTGTTTCTGATTTCACTTATAATATTTCCGACAACAGCACCTACTTGTGCCATATCCATTTTGCCTCGTCCAAGAAGCTCGTCAAACTCTATCTTAAAATCAGTGCTTTTTGAATTTGTAAAAATCATTATCTACTTTTTCCCTTTGCTAAACTCTTCTTTTACGATAGAGAGCGCCTTTAAAAAATTCTCAACATCCATGGCTCCCATAAGCGGCTGAAACATCGGCTCTCCATTTGGCTTTAAAAACCAGATAGCAGGAGTTCCGGGCTGCCATAGCTCTTGTGGCGTAAAATCGCCCTCATCGCTATATGAAATTATTGAAACGAAATTTTTATTTAACTCTTCTACTACTTTTTTATCTTTAAATGTTGTTTCATCTAAAATTACACAATATTTACATGTGTGGCTTGATGAGACAAACAAAACAGGCTTTACGACTTTTCGTGCATCCTTAATTCCTTCATGGTAATCTTTTGCCCATTTTATATCGGAAGCCGACGCAGTTACTGCCAATGTTAGTATTAAGTATATAAAAAATTTACGCATGTGTTTTCACCTTTAATAGAAGTTCTTTAGCACACTCAAGTGCGCTCTTGTCTGTTACATCAATCACAATATCCGCAACGGCCGTATATTCTGGCAAACGCTCTTTATAGAGCTCTTTTGCTTTTTTCAAATCATTTAATAGCGGTCTTTTTTTAAGTTTTTTCGATGCATTTGGATGACTTTTTATTCGCTTGAGTATTTTATCAAAAGGTGAGTTTAAAAAAACAACAACTCCGATATCCTTTAAATTTTTCTGTTTATAAAAACCGCCGCCGGTTGATATGAGAGTATTTGTTACACTGTTTTGCAGCCATAAAGAGACTTTTTTTTCCAAATTTCTAAAATACTCTTCGCCGCTCTCTTCAAATATTTTTTTAACAGTTCTGTTCTCCATACTCTCTATCAAGTCATCCGTGTCTATCGACATATAGTCAGATATTTTGATAATTTCACGAGCCACACTGCCCTTGCCTACGCCCATAAATCCAACTAAAATAATATTTTTCACTTCTACTTTTCTACTTTCATTGTAAACATACTCATGTCAAAATCTGGTTTAGTTTTGATAATTTTTGCATAAATCAAAACCGGAATAACGATATTGTACTCTAATATTATCATGCTTGCTATAAATGTAATTGCAAAAATCGGTAAAATATAAGGGAGAAAAAATGAAATTATAAAGCCGACAAGAGAGATTATAAAGAGTAAAAATTGAGTTTTAGCCAATTTTTTGTCAATCATATCATTCATAGTCGGTATGCTCATATATCCCTTGGCATTGAGGTGAAACCAGACCAAAAACGGAACTATCTTATATAACATTCCAGACATAATCGAGAAGATAAATCCGCCGCCTATCAATATGGAAACAACCACAATATACTTCTCGTCGTAAAAATCGTTTATCGCCCATGCAAATGCGCCTAGCGTCATAAAAATAGCCGCACTTCTCCAGTACCAGACCGTTATGTCGCTTATAGGGCGGCGGCGGGCATTTAGTTTTAAATAGACTGTTGTAGCAAATGCCCAAAAGAAGAGAGCGACCCACACTTTTGCCACTACGCTGTAAGAATCAAAAAATAGATTTAGAATTAACCATAAAAAGAGTCCAAAACTTATAAGCCAAACGACTTTCTGTTTACAAAACTTTTTAAACCTCGGCGCTACATAAAACATAGGCAAAATATGAAAAGCAACGCCTATGATTAAAACCCCTGCAAAGCCAAAAATAGCCCAAACGCTATGAATATTTGCAAGCAGTACATGCAGCTCTGAAAATTTGCCACTCCCATGCGATGAGAGCAGATGTATTCCAATCAAAACTATAATAAACGCAAAGACCAAACTTGTTATCATCGCCTTTACGCTTGGAGTTGCATTTACAACATTTCTCAAACCAATTAGCATTGATACTATCATTGTTAAAAAACCTATGCCTAAAAAAAGTGATGCGCTTAAGATAAGTTTTGAGAAATCATACTCTAATCCAAAAATCATAAAAAGAGTACCGAAAAGTAAAAAAAAGTGTGATATCTTGGCAACCATATCGACTTTGGCAATTTTTACCCCGGCTAAAACCGGCAACATTTGAGTCAATGCTCCGAGCATCACAAAGCTTAAAAAACCGATAGTTATCGCATGCGTAATTGCTATCGCATCCATAGAGTAGCGGCCTGATAGCGTTTGCGCATCGCTTAAGAGGATTAAAATTCCCGCCAACACAGCAAAAAGAGGCGCTGTTAAAAAAAATCTAAGCGGTGCTGATATGGGCGGTGCTTGGTCTACCGACAATCCGTCAAAATCCATATCCGCCTCCTCTACTTACTGAACAATCAATGATTGCATCATATCTACAATACGCTCAGACTCGGCGCTTAGGTGCTGCTGAGCCATAGTGTAAAGCATCTGCTCCTCTTTCATATTGTGCTGCTGCATTAAAATCATAAGTGTTTCGCTGTTGCCGAAAAATTTATCTTTATCCTTAGCTTCTATCGCTTTACCCATCTCGGCTATTAGATTTCTCATCTGAACATGTTCATGTCTCATCATGGCAGTTGGACCCTGCGTATTTCCAGTTTTTTGTTCAAACTCAAAAAACATAACGCGCTCTTCCATTTGAAAATGTCTCTCAGTTGCCTTTGCAAACTCCTCGTACGCCTCTTTTGCACTCTCTATTGATTTTGCAACAGCATCTTCCATATTTGCAAAAAGCTCGTCACAACGACCATGATCTGCAGTTAAATACTCTTTTATTGTGCTCATAATTTATACCTTGATTGTTAAAATTTTCGTATTATATTAAAAATAAATTAAATTGAAATTACCACGAATCAATAATCAATTCGAATTGCTGTTTAAACAGCTTTTTACTATTTTTTACTATAATAGCCTTTTTAATTCAGATAGGATAAATAATGAAAAACAAAAAGTTAATTACTCTTGGTTTTGCTTCCGTAGCAGTTGCGTTAGCCTTGCTGTTTTCTACAAATCTATTTGCCTCCGTCACAGATAAGACGCAAAAGAAAGAAAACAACAAAGAAGCATCAAGACTTGAGGCTTTGGCAAAATTTACAAAAGTCATCAGTATTGTTGAGCAGTACAATGTTGATAATGTGACAATTGAAGAACTTATGGACAAAGCGCTTGAGGGTATGATGAGCAACCTAGACGCTCACTCGAACTATTTAACACAAAAAGATTACAAGAATTTAAAAGTTCAGACAAACGGTGAATTTGGCGGACTTGGAATCACTGTTGGGGTAAAAGACGGCGCTCTTACCGTAATTGCTCCTATTGAGGGGACTCCGGCAGATAAAGCAGGTATAAAAGCGGGCGATATAATTCTCAAAATCGATGAAAAATCTACATTAAGCATGACTATCGATGAAGCTGTTTCAATTATGAGAGGCAAAGTCGGCACTCCGATTAAATTGACAGTCGTTAGAGAGGGAGAAACAAAACCTCTTGAAATCAAAATAGTAAGAGGAAACATCACAATAGAGTCGGTATATGCAAAATCTATCGGCAATGACATTCAATATATCAGAGTTACAAGTTTTGACAAAAAAGTTATAGCAGATGTTGCCAAAGCCATCAAACAAAGAAAAGCAACTACGAAAGGAATCGTTCTTGATTTGAGAAACAATCCAGGCGGACTTCTCGACCAAGCTGTCGGACTTGTAAATCTGTTTGTTGATAAAGGTGACATAGTTTCTCAAAAAGGCAGAAACAAAGCTGATGATGAAGTTTATACGGCAAAACCTGAAAATACTATAACCGAAGCACCGTTAGTCGTGCTGGTAAATGGCGGAAGTGCGAGTGCGAGTGAAATCGTAAGCGGTTCGCTTCAAGACCATAAAAGAGCAATTATAGTCGGTCAAAATACATTTGGAAAAGGAAGCGTTCAAGTTGTGCTTCCTATAACTGAAGAAGAGGCTATAAAGCTTACAATCGCCAGATACTACCTTCCAAGCGGAAGAACTATCCAAGCTGTCGGTGTAAAGCCTGATATTGAAGTCTTCCCTGGTGAAGTTAAAACAAATAAAAATGAGTATGCGTTAAAAGAGGCTGACTTAAAGAAACATTTAGCAGAAGAGTTGGAAAAAGTTGACGGCGCACAAGAAGCAGAGGAAGAGGCTAAAAAAGACTCAAAACATATCATAACTGATGAGATGATGAACAAAGACATTCAGCTTAAAGTCGGTACCGATATTATAAAAGCATTAATTATTACAAAGGGAGTGTAACAGATGGAAAAAAGAGAATTACTCTACGAAGGAAAAGCAAAAAAACTCTTTTCAACTGATGATGAAAATTTAATTATTTCAGAATTCAAAGATGATTTGACTGCATTTAATGGAGCTAAAAAATCTAGCGAAGCAGGTAAAGGTGCGCTCAATAACAAAATTTCAACAGAACTTTTTAAACTTTTAGAAGCTAACGGCATACAGACGCATTTTGTTAAAATGCTCGATGACAATAACATGTTGCATAAAAAAACTAAAGTTATATTGATTGAAGTTATTGTCAGAAATATCGCAACCGGAAGCCTAAGCAAAAACCTTGGCATAAAAGAAGCAACTGTGCTTCCGTTTACTCTTGTTGAGTTTGATTATAAAAATGACGAACTTGGAGATCCAAAATTAAATGACCAGCATGCTCTTATTTTAGGACTTGTCGATTTTCAAGATGAGCTTGATAAGCTTCGTCGTATGTCAAGACAAATAAATGATATACTCAAACCATATTTTGCGTCTAAAGGTCTTAATTTAGTTGACTTTAAACTTGAATTTGGAAAAGACAAAAGCGGAAATATTATTTTAATTGATGAGATTAGTCCGGATAATTGTCGTTTTTGGGATATGGTAAGCGGAGAAAAAATGGATAAAGATAGATTCCGCCAAGGTTTAGGCGGTTTAAAAGTAGCTTACGAGCAAGTTCTAAACCGAATACTAGATAAATAGTAAAAAAATTAAGGAATAATAGATGAAAGTAATTGTAAATGTGTTTTTAAAAGCTGGCGTTTTAGACTCTCAAGGTAAAGCGGTTCATCATGCGTTAGATTCTCTGCACTTTAGTAATGTAAGCGATGTTCGTGTCGGAAAGCAGATAGTTCTGCAAATGAACGAGAGCGATGATAAAAAAGCTATGACAGATGTTACAAAAATGTGTGAGGAGCTTCTTGCAAATACGGTAATCGAAGATTATACTATTGAGCTAGTAAAATGAAAGTAACGATTTTACAATTTCCCGGTACCAACTGCGAATACGATACGCAAAATGCTTTTAAATCGCTAGGTGCCGAAACTGAAATTTTATGGCATAAATCAGAGAGTGTTCCTTCTGATACAGACCTTTTAGTAGTTGCAGGCGGTTTTAGCTACGGCGACTATCTAAGAAGCGGTGCTATCGCAAAATTCAGTCCTGTTATGAAAGCTGTCATAAAGTATGCTAAGGACGGCGGAAAAGTTTTAGGAATATGTAACGGTTTTCAAGTGTTGACAGAAGCGGGTCTACTTCCCGGTGCGCTTAAGCGAAATGAGAGTCTGCACTTCATCTCAAAACACCACCATCTTAAAGTTGTCAACAATGACAATATATTTTTAAAAAAACTTAACAAAAACGATGTTATTAATGTTCCGATAGCTCACCATGACGGAAACTATTACATAGATGAGAACGGTTTAAAAGAGCTTTATGCCAACAATCAAATTCTTCTGAAATATTGTGATGAAAACGGCGAAGACAAAAATCCCAACGGCAGTGTTGACTTAATTGCCGGTGTTTGCAACAAAGAGAGAACTGTTTTTGGACTTATGCCTCATCCGGAGAGAGCAATGGAGACACTTCTTGGAAGTGCTGATGGCGTAAAAATGTTACAAGGATTTTTAGAAGCGTGATGAGATTACTCTTAGTATGGCTACTTCTTTATGGTGTAATTTTCGCGAATGTAGATGATGCTACACAGGAGATAGACAGCTCTGTTAATTCTGCCAACACAGAAGAAGAGATAACTCAAAACGATGCTCTTCAAAAAGTTATATATTTGAGCTATGAAAAAATTCCTCAAAGAGTTATAAAAGGCGAAATTTTTAAAGTAACCATTAAAACACTCTGCGTTGTCAAAGATTTTGTAGATATTACATATGAATTATCAGGTTCAGAGGGCTTAAAGCTGCTGAGTGATTTTCCATCAAGAGAGACAGACCCAAAACACTACCTTGAAACTTTTTATTTTTTAGCAACTTCAGAGAACGCCAAACTTCCTAATTTTAAAGCAACTCTTCTTGATTATAATAATAAGAAATACGATACCACTACCCTTGAGGGTGAAAAATTAAATGTTATTTCACTAAACCCTAAAAGTGATTTCTCAAACATAATAGCAAACTCATTTGATATAGTCGAGTATAAAACAACAAGTTATGATGCCACATATAACATAGTTGTATTTGTAGCAGCTGCAACAAACTCTAATATTTCTGCTTTAAAATTAAACGGTGTCTATAAACAGGGAATAGAATCCGTTGCAGATTCCTATCTAAACTCTAAAATCACATACTATGCAATAATTGACAAGCGGGTAGAAAATCTAGCATTCTCATACTTCAATATAATAAAAGATAAATTCATACAGATAAACATCCCTATTATAGTAAATGATGACAGCGTAACTACTCAAAGCGACTTAAAACCAAAAGACCAATCTCATGAAATACTGAAAATGGGCATAGCTACGATTGTAGCTATTATTGCTTTTTTAATTATTTTATGGAAAAAACAGTACATCTATCTGATTTTTATTATTATTCCACTTGTTTATGTTCTCTACACAGGCACTCCCTCAAAAGAGATATGTATAAAAGAGGGTTCAAGCATATATCTGCTTCCGGTAGCCAATGGAACAATATTTGAAACAACTTCCAGCCAGTATAATCTGCAAAAAGAGTTTGAAGTAAAAGGATGGGCAAAAGTACAGTTGAGGGATAAAAAAATAGGTTGGGTAAAAGATGAAGATATTTGCTCAAATTAGTTGGTTTTTTGCAACAATAGTTATTGTTACTTCTCTTGCCTTTATGATTTTAACTTTTCGTATTTTTCCAAGACCATATAGCAGAAAATTTTCTGCTTGGCTAATCAGAGTTACTATTTTCTTCACGGTGGAGATAAAAGGCAAAGAGGATCCAAACGCACAGATGTTTCTGCTCAATCATCAAAGCGATTTAGACATAGCGATTATGGAGACGATAACAAAGAGAGACCTTGCATGGGTTGCAAAAAAAGAGCTTTTTGACATGCCTTTTTTTGGTTTGGCTCTAAAACTGCCGCAAGACATTGCAGTTGAGAGAGAGAGTAAAACATCGCTTATAAAACTGCTAAAAGATGCAAAACATGTTCTTAAAACAAACAGAGTTATAACCATGTTTCCTGAAGGAACGCGTTCCACAAAAGATGTGATGCTCCCTTTTAAATCAGGTGCAAAAATAGTAGCCAACGCAAATAAACTTTGCGTTCAACCGATAGTGCTTATGCAGACGGCAAAATATTATAATATGAAGAATTTATACTACAAACCGGGTCGAGTTACGGTTATTTTCATGGAGTCATTCATAGCAGACAAAAGCGATGAGAATTGGTTAAGTGATTTACGAATAAAAATGCAAAAGGTGTACGATGATGAGCTGGCAAACGATCCTAGCCATAGGTAGCGGCGGTTTTTTAGGCGCAGTGCTTCGTGCTTATCTAAACGGAGTTATATCTCATAGGCTGCCGCATGACCTCCCTTTTGGAACTCTGGGAGTAAACCTAATCGGCAGTTTTATTATGGGTATTTTAATAGCCTATTTTATGTACACAACACTCTTTTCCATGCATGTAAAATCTTTTTTAACCACCGGGATTTTAGGTGGTTTGACAACTTACTCGGCATTTGCCATAGAGAGTTTTTTTCTGCTTAACAGCGGACATATAGCTTTAGCGATAGCAAATATCTCTCTTAATGCGTTTGGCTCTATTTTTATGGCAGGAAGCGGTTTTTATATAGTGAAGTTTCTTCTCAAAGCATAATAATTTTAGTCAACTAGCATCAATTTAATAATATTTTTTATCTCTTTTATCTGTGCAGTGCTTAATTTAATATCTGTTTTTTTTACTATTCTTTGAGTAGATATCGTTCTTATTTGATCAAGTACTACAAAACTATCATTTTTTAGTTTTACTCTCGTTGGATAATCTTTATTAGTCGATGTCATAGGTGCTACTATGACATTGTCATAATTCATCTCTTTTGGTGATATGACTAAGCATGGTCTTGTTTTTTGTATTTCGGAGCCAACGGTTGGATTTAGGTTGACAATTACTACCTCATACTGATTATAAATCATCCCACTGCCCCAAATCGATGGTATCGTCTATCAACAAATCATTGTGAGCATTTTTAAACTTAGCCTCCCATCCGTCTCTTGGATTGTTGAGTGCTTCTAAGATTATCCTATGATTTTCTACTCTTAAGTCAAATTTATCAGGTCTATCAAGAGTTTTCAATATCGCAGATGGAATTCTAATTCCTTTGCTAGTACCTATATCAATTAATGAAACTTGCATAACACATCCTTTTTTATAATTATAATATAGTTATGTATTGAAGTCAAGCATCTTCTCAAAGCATAATAATCTCATCCGCACACCATTTTGCCAAATCTAAATCGTGTGTGATGAGCAGCATACCCATTCTATCAAGGTGTTTAACAAGCATACTCATAACTTCTAGCTGAATTACATTGTCAAGTGCGGAAGTCGGTTCATCAAGCAGAAGCAAATCGGGCTTCATAAGCATTGCTCTTAATATTGAAGCACGCTGGAGTTGTCCGCCCGATAGCTCATGCGGGAGTTTTAAAAGTAGTTCGTAATCAAGATTTATAGTTTTTAGGTAGAGTTCTAACTCATCAATCTTTGCCACATCTTTTATCTGATTTATAAGTGTGTAGCTTGGATGAAATGAGCTGTACGGGTCTTGAAAAACCTCCGAACAAAATGAGCTTTTGATAGAGCCCGAGCGCGGTTTTAAATTTTTAAGTATCAGTTCAAAGAGCGTGCTTTTTCCTGCTCCGCTTGCTCCGACTACTGCTTTTATCTCACCTTTTTTCAAAGAAAAAGAGAGGTTCTCAAAAAGCAATTTATCCTTTTTATATCCATAAGATAAGTTTTCAACTTCTAATACACTATTCAAACATTAACTCTTGTTTAATGCTAAGTAGAGTTTTGTAAGCTCTCTATAGAGTTCGCTTGGCTTTACACTGCTGTTTTCATCCAAAACTCTCTTCATAACGACATTATCCTCTTCACAACCCCAAACTTTGATGTAAGAGCCGTCTTTGTAGCCATGGTCCTGTCTAAACTGATTTAAGATATTTTTGCCTACATAAAGTTTATAGAGGCTCTCCAAGTCAAGTCCCGCCATAAGTACCAAATCAAAAAAGTCTGATATCAGCTTCTCAAGATTTAGCGCTCCTCTTGAGAGTGTATCTATCATAATGGACTCTATTTTCTCTATTACATCGTTTTGCACCGCAAAGAGCGCATGCTTTTTATTAATCTTAGCAAAACTATCCAACTCTGATATATTTTGTGCCAAATCATCAATACGGCCTCTGCGCGTTTGAGAGTAGTTCTCTATCGCCAAACTCATAATAAAGTGCCAAACATCGACAACTTCTATCTGAAGGTTATCCCAATCCGCCTCTTTATCTATGTTCTTCCAGTGCTTCCATGTAAAGCTGTCAATCATCTCTGCGCACTCCATATAGATGCATCGCTTCCAGTTGATGACTTTGTTGTTTTTTGTAATCCCGCTAGTCCAATTATCCCCGTTTGTCGCCTCATTCAGTTCAGCCTGAAGTTGTAGCATAAGTAATATCTTATCCATTATTTTCTCTCTAAATTTAATTATCCCATTGTACCAAATATGCTAAAATACGACACTTAAAACCGAGATTTATATGAAAAGAATTAATTGCAGAAAATGTGAATACTATTTTGTTACATGGGAAGCTCAAAGACCTCATGGTTGCAAAGCATACGGGTTCAAGTCGCCTCAGATACCCTCTTTGGTTGTTTTTCAAAGCAGCGGAAGCGACTGCACCATGTTTAAAGAAAAAAGTTTTGCCAAATAATTTTTTTGCCAAATCCAAGAGTGTTGTCAGTTAGCTTAAAGTAGTTGATTTTTATCTGCCAGAGTGTCGGATTCATAGCCAGCGCATACGGAAAGCTCTTGAAGTAAAGTTTTTTTAAAGCCTCGTCCTCTAAAGGCAAAAAGTCTCCCCTAAACTGAACTCCCTCTATTTTGCCTACAACTTTCGTCTCCAAAACAACTGTTCCGGCAACTTTTGGATTTTTTGTTATGTTTTTTACATGTGTTGTTTCATCGCTGCTTGCCACGACAAAAGAGATTTTAGCCGCATCAAAAGCGTAAAAAAGGTTACATGCGTTAAGCTCTAAACCGTCGCTCGTTGCCAAACTGAGAACATGATGTTTTGCCAAAAATGCGTCTATTTTTTCTAAATCATTTTGCACTGAAATTCTTATAAAGACGCTTCTCTAAATCTTCTAAGCTATTTATTTCTCTTTTGTTTAACATCAGAAGTGCGGTATCGTCGTTTGCCATCGTTTCATACATCTCTTTTGG
This sequence comes from Sulfurimonas sp. RIFCSPLOWO2_12_36_12, assembly GCA_001829675.1. Classification (GTDB taxonomy): domain Bacteria; phylum Campylobacterota; class Campylobacteria; order Campylobacterales; family Sulfurimonadaceae; genus Sulfurimonas. The sequence continues at coordinate 34,684 of MIBZ01000044.1, forward strand.
CGATGTCATCTTATAGTGGCTTTTTAAAAATTCCAACAATATTTCAAAATTATCACTCTTGTTTTGGCTGTATTGTTTGAAAAATTTAAAATCATCCCAATTTATTTTAATCAATTTTAATTCCTATGTTCTTGCAGTGCTTTTTGCAATTTTTCTATCACTTGCAACATTTTAGCAGAAGAGACCGCAAAATTCAATCTCATATACCTGCTCCCTTCCCTGCCGAAGCTTATTCCTGGACTTAGTCCTAGTCCGGCTTTATGAACAAAAAATTCTCTTAGCTCTTTGTCTCGAAGCCCCAAACCTCTGCAATCAAACCAAGCCAAATATGTCCCCTCAATCGGAGTCAATTTTATAAGATGCGGGAATTTTTCACTCAACTCTTTTAACATGCAGTAATTTTTTAACAGATGAACCTTAAGCTCTTCAAGCCATATTTTTCCCTCTCTGTATGCCGTCTCAAAAGCCACATGAGAAAGAGTGCTTCCATTGGCAAAATGGATACGCTTGTAAATTTTTAAAAAACGCTCCCTTAGAGTTTTATTTGGAATTGCAACACTGCTTATGGCAAAACCCGCCATGTTAAAAGTTTTTGCCCCACCGATAGCCGTTACGGTTATGTCTCTTGCCTCTTGGCTCAAAGATGCAAAAGGAATATGAACATTTGGCGCATACACCAAATCAGAGTGAATCTCATCGCTAAAAACTACTATGTTATGCTCTAAGCAGAGCTCTAAAATCTGCTCAAGCTCCTCTCTTCTCCAAACACGCCCAACTGGATTGTGAGGAGAGCAGAGAAGCAGAAGTTTTGTTTTTTCGTCTATCTTTGACTTTAAATCCTCTATATCAAAAGTGTAAGTTCCATCATCTTTTAGCTTTAATGGATTTTTCAAAAGTTCCCTTTCATGCTCCATTACGCTGTGAAAAAACGGCGGATATACCGGTGTTTGGACTATGACCTTATCGCCGACACTGCTAAATGCTTCGATGGCGACATTCATACTCGCCACCACCGAGTGAGAATAGAGCATATCTTCAAGTGCAAACTCAACGCTATGCTCTTTTTTCATCCATGCCATCTGTGCTTCAAACGCGCTTTTTGGTACCTCTTCATAGCCAAATACCGGATGCTCTAACCTCTTTTTTACGGCATTTAGCACAAAGTCAGGCGTGTTTATGTCCATATCCGCAACCCACACGGGAAGTACATCATTGGTTCCAAAAAGCTCTTCTCTTAGCATATACTTCTCTGCGTTTGTATCTTCTCTTGGCGCGGATGTTGAAAAATCGTAACTCATTTTGTTCCTTTTAATGTAGCTTCTTTAAAATATCCAAAGCACCACTCTCAAACTTGGAGAACGCAAACCATTTTTTGCCCAAATCTTTTAAACTCGCTCCGATATGATACATCTCTTTGCTATCAAGTATGATAAATCTATCGTGAGCGCTTTTAAACTCTTGAAGCTCTATATTTTTATATTGAGCTTGGTATTTTTGATAGTCAAGCCTAAGTTGTTTTGTAATGGTTTGGGTATAGATTTTTATCTTTAACTTTGGATATTTACTAAAAAGTGTAAATACGGTGTCATCTATATAGTTGTCAATAAGCACGATTTCACTTTTTGCACTTTTTAACAAATCATTTAAAAAAGCATACGCATCATATACCTGCCCGTCGAAAAATATCCCTTCATCCGGTTTTTGAGTTTTGTTTTCCAGAGCATTTAAAACTTGCTCTATTTTTGTATCTGTCTTTATTTCATACGAAACTTGCCGTTTTTCCAAAGCTTCTATTTTAGAAAAAAGTAAACTATTTGAACTTATTATTTTTCTCATCTCTACAAAAGTTCTGATTATTTTTATGTGTATTTCCACTGCAACTTTACTTGATAAAACTGCTGAGAGAGATGAGACACCCTGCTCTGTAAAAACAAATGGGCTTGCACCTCCAAAAGATTTTTTAGATGGTATCACAGATTGTGATACCAAAAAATTCATCTCTTCATCACTCAGTTCAAACATAAAATCATTTGGAAATCTATCAATATTTCTTTTAACTGCTTGTTTTAAAGCCCTAGTTTCTACTTGATAGAGTTCCGCCAAGTCTCTATCGAGCATTACGGTAAGCCCTCGGATGGTGTAGATTTTGTTTGAGATATTTTCTTTGTTAATTTCTACAAGGTTGCTCATACTATTTCCTTGATAATTTTATTTATCTTAACATCTCAAAAAGCTTTTTATGAAAAAGTATGTCATATTGCAATATTTATCTTTCATAAGTCATTTCAATTTCAAAAATATGCTTACACTCGCTACATTCAAATCTTTTTTTTAATAAATGTTTTGCCTTATTATTGTTTCTTCGCTTATCTGGTAAACCTTTTTTAGTCATGTATTTCCATCCTATAATTCCATCTTCGGAATCAATTAAACTAGTATTTTGTGAAAAACACTTTTTACACTTTTTTTCTTCCTGATTTTTGAAATATGCCATTACTACTAAAATAATTATAAATGCAATTCCAAGATATACTATCCACATATTTTCTTTAATAAATTTTATTAAAAATGAAAATCCAAATAAAATAACTATTATTAACACTAATAAAATCTGAATTTCAATTACAGATATAGCTTTTCTCATTTACATCTCCATTTCATTCATCATAAACACATAAGCGTCTATCGCATTCTGTAGAAAATCTGATTTTTCATTTTTATACGGATAAATCAAACAGTAAATTCTAATAAGTCTAAAAACAATTTTATAGTATCTATCTAACTCTGCATCAATTGGCTCATTAAATTTTAATATTCCTTTTGTTTCAGCATAAATAATTTTATTTCTAAAATTTGCTTTTTCTTCAATTTGTTTTAATATTTGTTTACTATTTAGCTCGACTAATTCTTGGAGTTCTTTTTTAAAATAATAAGGTTCATTATTTACCTTAAAACTAAAGTTTAACGGTGGTATCGATTTCATAAAGACATTTTCTATTAACAATCCAACTTCTAATAATTTTTTATTTTCGTTTAATATTAATTGTATTTCTTTCGGAAAGTTACTATTATGTTCTTGATAAGAAACAAAATGATTTTGAATAGTTCCTAAAAACAAATCTAGTGCCTGTTTATATTTATGATCTTTGTCTTTGATTTTATTTTTATTTGTATTTTTATACCCCTGCTCTCGTAATTTAAGAAAAATTGCTCTTGCCACTTCTTCTTCAGCAGTTATACATCTAAATAATGCAATTTCAGGATCAATATCTTTTATTTTATAAGCCATTTTTAAATGGTTGACTGCACTTAAAATACACTCTTTAGAATGTCCTGTATCTTTTTCAACAATCCAATCTAAAAGTTGTCTATCAAAATCTATTAATCGTTCAAACTTTACCATCACTTCCCCCTCTCTTCATACATTTTAAAAGCTCTATGATAGCCATTAATCGCCTTGTAAAATTTACAATTATTATTCTGTTATTTATTTTTAGAGACTAATATATAAAAACAAAACTAAAGATTTCTCTTCCTCCACACGCTCACCTCTGCGACGCTATGCTGAAACTTCCTGTGCGTTTCTTTGATTACAAACTCCAAATCCTGTAGATGGATAAGTTCAAACTCTCTGCTCAAAATCTCTTTAAGTGTATCCAGTGTTTTAACCTCATTGGCATTCTCATCTTTGTACCCGCCGAGCCAAAACTCTTTTTTGGTTGAGCTCTCCTGCCAGCTGTATGGAGAGGTTAGTATCAAAACTCCGTCGCTGTTTAGTCTCTCATGAACGCTACCCAAAAAAAGGCGCGGATTATAGAGCCTGTCGATGAGATTTGTTGCCATAACTAAATCGTAAGAGTTGAAATTGGGCTTTAGGTTGCACGCGTCACCTTGCCAAAAAGTGACCTTCTCTTTTATGCGCTCATATCCAAGCTCTTCTATGGTTACTTTTTTCTTGAGTGCCAAATCACCCTCTGTTTTTGAGCCAAAAGCCACATAGCCCTCATTTTTGAGTTTTACTCCAACCCCGATAAATCTGGCTGAGAAGTCAACTCCCTCAACTCTCTCAAAACTTTGTGCGAGTTCAAATGTTGCTCTTCCTGTCGCACAACCCAAATCAAGAGCTTTTGTACGGTTTTTTGCAAATTTAGAGGCTATATTTGCCGTCTCTTTAGCAAAGTTTTTCACGCCGAAATATTCATCTCCGTACTGAAACTCGCAATACTGCGACACAAGCTCGTCGCTCTCGTAAACATCGTTTTGTATCTTTACTTCGCTCTTTGAGATGACATATCTAAACCCTGCGTTTTGAAAAAAGTGCTTGCGGAACGCGTAGCGGGAGTGTTTCATAATAAGGTTTCCGCTGCTTGCCCATGATGAGCCGAGTATCAGCGCATGTCTGTTGTCAAATGTCGGGATTGAAAAATCATCGTAAGCCGGATGAACTTCAAATCCGTCAAAGCCAAATATAGGAGTGCGGCTCCACTGCCAAACATTTCCGACCACATCGTATATACCGTTAAAACTAAACTCATTTACGGGACATGAGCTGAAATAGTGGTAAAAGTTCAGGTTTGCCCTGCTCTCATGAAAGTCCGGGATATCCTCTAACTTTGCATAGTTGTATATCAAACGGTATTCAGTTTCGCTCGGCAGTGAGTATGTAATTCCATCCTTTTTGCTCTTGTAACGGCAAAATGCTTCGGCTTCGAGTGCATTTACATCAACCGGCCAGTCAAGCGGCATATCTATAATCTTTGCAAGTGTTCTATACTTAAAACCGCTCTCATCCTCTACCCAAAACGACGGATATTTTGCGCCGCTTATTGCTAAAAACTTTCTTCCCTCTTCATTCCAAAACTCACCATTTTCATAACCCTCAGCCTCTACAAACTCCATAAATTCGCCGTTGCTCACCAGATATTTTGAAACGCTAAAACCAGCTACGCTCTCACGGTACTCTCCATACTCATTGTCCCACCCGTAAAGGTTGTGAGACTTCTCCTTACCTAAGACAACATCGCCGCCTTCAATAGTAATCATCTCATTTTTTGGAGGAGTCGAACTGTGCGAACAGATGTTAAACTCTTCTACCTCTTTTACAAATTCTATCGGCATCTGGCGGTGCAAAACCAAAGAAGTCTCTATATGTATCCGCTCATGTTCAATTCCCATAAGTATAATCCACATCGCACTATCTTGAGCAATAGGCAGAGTCAAAGGAAGAGTCGTTATAAGCTCATCAACCAGCTCTCTAACCTTCACTCTGTACGCTCTGACATCATCCACCTTTGGCCATTTATAGTGTCCGCTCTCTAAGTCATCCCACTCCATCTCATCGACGCCGACTGCAAAGATGGATTCAAACTCCGGATTTATCCTCTCTTTGATTATCTTCATATTAATTAGTTTATTTACAAAAAAAGTTGCGGTATGCCCGAAGTAAAAAATCATCGGATGGCGGGTAATCTCCGACTTTTTGTAAAAAACCTCATCACTTTTTAGGACATCAAATATTTTCTCAAAAATGATAAAAGTGTTGTGAAAATATGCCCTTATCTCTTTGCGTTTTGCTTCTGTGTCGCTGCCCTCAAGCGTGGGCGGATATAAACTAAATTTACTCAAAAAACAACCTTTTAGATATAATTTTTCTATGAAATTTTATTATAGTAAAAAACTGACCCTATTTCCAAGCATTGCCCACGCTTTTACCACAAAAGAGAGCGGGAACTTGGCTTTTCATGTGGGCGATAACGAACTACATGTAGAAAAAAACCATGAGCTGTTGGCAAAAGAGCTCGGTTATGAAAAAAACTCGCTTATCCATATGAAGCAGATTCACTCCGACATTGTGCTTACAGTCACAGACGAGAGCTTTCAAACTCCGCCTACATGCGATGCGCTCATCACAAACAGACCAAACACTCCGCTTATGGTTATGGTTGCCGACTGCTCTCCCTTGCTCTTTTACGACGATAAAAAAAAGGTTATCGCCGCTGTTCATGCCGGACGACAAGGTGCATTTAAAAACATAGTAAAAAATGTTATCGGGAGCTTTAGAGATGATTTTGGAAGCGATACAAAAAACATAAATGTAAGCGTGGGTGCGAGTATCGGGGTTTGTTGTTATGAAGTGGGAAGCGAGATTTATGACGAAGCCAAAAAATCAGGGCTTGAGTATGCAGTGCTAAAGAGAGACGAGAAATATTATCTTGATGTAAACAAAATCTTAAACACTCAACTGCTTGCATGCGGGATTAAAAAAGAGAATATTGAGTTTTTAGGTGAGTGTAGTTGTTGCGGAAGCGATAGATATTTTTCATATAGAGCAGAGCCGAAAACAGGAAGATTTGCAGGAGTTGTTTGGCTAAAGTAGGACAGAGAGTATTACCTCTCTCTGCCTCTGCTGTTCTCATTGTTTCTTTTTTCTCTTATTTCTCTTTTTTCATGTCTCTCTCGCCCGTCTCTGTACTCTTCTCTTTCTCTATCTCTTTCGTATCTCTGCGTTTTATTTTTCTCTGTTTTATGTTTTTTTTCGCGATACTCATTATTGTCATGATAAAAATCATTCCCTTTTCGTTTACGAACTATCACCTCATCTGGGCTTATTCCATGATATTCAGATAAGAAACGGACATTTACCAACTCTGCAATCTGTCTATCATCCAAGCGATGATGCTTGTCTTTATAGTATCCATAAGCCTTTCCATATGGAGGTCCATAATCATTGTAAGTATCTACAACATAAATAGTGCGCGGATCAAGCCCTAAACGCAAACTTATATCCCACCAACTTCTACCGCTAAGTCGTAAATCTGTAATAAACCTTACATCTCTATGTGCTTTTCGCGCTAAAAAGTAGGCAACATTTACATCTTCTCTCGAAATAGAGTGCTCAACCACGACAATTTCTCTCTGGGGAACATTATAGTAGTTGCCTATGGAAAAATAAAATCCATCAACACCCCTATCTCCGCCTGAAACACCAACATCAAAATCTAAAGCATTTGCCGATGTAAAAAAACAGATCAAAACCGCACTTAACACTTTTTTCATTATTGCCTCACTTCTATTAATCTTTTACGATTATATCAGACTTATCAATAATTTTTGTTATCTTTAGAGCAAGTTGCGAAGGCAGAAGTCCTAATGACTCCTCTACCAATTTTGTATTTCCATGCGTTATAAACTTATCCTCATATTCAAAGCTGACAACCTCTATATGCAGAATTTTCTCCTCTGCTAAAAACTCTAAAATAGCACTTCCGACTCCGCCCATTTTAGCGCTGTCGCTAAAGACAAACCACTTCTTATGTTTTGTAGAGAGCCCGCGAAGCATCTCCTCATCTAATGGTTTAACAAATCGTAAATCAAGTATGTTTACCTCAAAATCCAAAAATCCGGCCGTCTCATAAGCACGCCCCACGCCGTTTCCATAACCGATAAACAGAATATCACTATTGTTTGAGCGGAGCAGTTGCGATTTTGCCAACTCAAACGGCAGTGGCTCCGGCAAATCTGTCACCGTAAATGAACCTCTTGGATATCTAAGCGAACAAGGGTACGGATACTCGGCTGCAAATGCCATAGCTTGATGAAAACTCTTCTCATCTCTTGGAGCAAAAAGCGTCATATTTGGGATGGCTCTTAAAAAACTTATATCAAAAACACCCTGATGAGTCTCTCCGTCCTCTCCTACTATCCCAGCTCTATCAAGCGCAAAAACAACGGGAAGGTTCATCAAACAAGTGTCATGTATAATCTGGTCATACCCGCGTTGCAAGAATGTAGAGTATATGGTGCAGAACGGCTTAAAACCCTCTTTAGCAAGTGCCGCCATAGATGTAACTGCATGCTGTTCAGCAATTGCCACATCCCAAAATCTATTTGGATAGAGCTCTATAAGTTCGCTTAAACCCGTTCCGCTTGGCATTGCTGCCGTTGCACCAACAATTTTTTCATTATTTTTTGCAAGATGAAGCAGTGCCTCCGTATATATTTGAGTTGCACTCTTCTGTGTGCTTTTTTTAGCAGAGGCTCCGCTGTTAATATCAAAAGGACCGACACCGTGCCACTTTTCATCTTTTCCTTCAGCCAGCTCATAGCCCTTGCCTTTGATGGTTTGCGCATGGATAATTACAGGTTTTTTTAGCTCTTTTGCTTTTTGCAATATATCTATGAGTTGAGCCAAATTGTGTCCGTCAACCGGTCCAATATAGTTTATGCCCATCTCTTCAAACATAATCCCCGGAGTAATAATTTTAAGAGACTCTTCCATTCTTTTTGCAATATAGTGGGCGCCTTCTCCAAAATTATCTACAAAATTTTCAGTGTGTTTCTTAAAAGTTTGATAAAACGGTGACGCCATTGCAGAGCTGAGAATTCTGCTTATTGCTCCGATTGGCTTTGATATGCTCATCTCATTATCGTTAAGTATGATTACCATCGGATATTTTTTTTCACCCAACTCATTCAAAGCTTCATAAACCATGCCTGCCGTCATAGAACCATCGCCAATCATAACTACCGGAACTCTTGAGTTTTGCTCGCCCTTTAACGCAATAGCTTTAGCAGCACCTACTCCTAAAGAGATAGATGTTGAGCTATGTCCGGCTACAAAATAGTCATGTTCGCTTTCGCTTGGCTTCGTATATCCGCATAAACCGTTGAACTGTCTTAGGGTATCAAACTCTTTCCATCTTCCTGTCAAAAGCTTATGTGCGTATGCCTGATGCGATACATCAAAGATGAAAGGGTCTTTTTTAGAGTCAAATACCTCATGCATCGCTACGATGAGTTCTGTTGCACCGAGAGTTGAGCTTAAGTGTCCGCCGTTTTTACTAACTACCCTTAATATCTCTTCTCTAATCTCTTTACAAAGATTTTCTAACTCTTTTATTCTGCTTGATTTTATATTCATTAATCTTTTTTACTCACTTAAAGCTGCCCTTTTAACTCGTTCAAATCTCTTTGAAATTTGTGCATCTATATTGCCGGCATCGCTTATTGCTATTATTCCGCCAAGGCTTAGTGCGCCGTCTGAAATAACTTCAACATGTGCCAAAGAGCCGACTGCTTGTGAAATCGCACCGTGATCTTTTTGATTTACTTTAAGAACAATTTTAGAGGCACTTTGTAACTCTTTAATCAGCTCTTGTGCTAGTATTGTTGCAACTTTATTTGAGTTTTCACTAAGCTCAATTTTAATTACCTCTTTAGAGATATCCAAAGCAGCGCTTATCAGCTCACTTTTAATCCGTTCCAATGCGCTCTCAAACTCTTTTGCACTTTTTTCCAATTTTTCAATAGATGAGCTGTATTGAGCCACAACTGTTGAAACGCTCTTTTCATCATCTTTAATAGCTTTCTCTTTACCTGCTTCTAATCCGGCAGCATAAGACTCTTCTTTGATTTTTTGAATCTCTGTCTTATGCTCATCACTCATATTTTCTAGCTTCATTTGAAGTTTAATAAAGTTGGACGACATCTCATCAGTTTTATTAAGCAGAGATTCTATCAAAGAGTCTTTAGAGCTTTGTGTCATAGCACTTGAATCTACTTCTCTATCCCTTACTTGATGTTGTATCTCCTCTTCAGGCTGTTTTTTTACAAACGAAGACGCTACAAACTCATCATCTGACTCTTCACCATATGCCAATACCTTAAAGTTATACTTATTAACATTATGATTTTTAATTTTATCACCGGTGATTATACTTGCCAAATCAACCCACCATCTCTTCTGATGAGCTTCCTAATTGAATTAACCCTCGTTCAGCAAGTCCATTAACCACTTCAACAATTTTTCTCTGAGCACCTTCAACTTCTTTCATCTTAACTGCACCCAAAAACTGCATCTCTTCTTCAAACGACTCTCTTGCTCTCTCACTCATAACATTAAAGAACTTCTGCTTAAGATCCTCAGGCGCGCTTTTTAGTCCAAGCATCAAGTCAGGTTTCTCTATAGCTTTTAAAATCTCGGTAATTGCATTTTTATCCAGTTTTGCAATATCTTCAAATGTAAACATCATCTCTTTAATTAGATTTGACATCTCTTCATCTCTCTCTTCAATCTTAGCAAGTGTCTCTTTTGACGCTTTAGCTCCAAGACGGTTAAAGATATCTGCAACTGCACGAGGACCGCCAACTTCAACTTTGTATGAAGCAAGAGATTCAAGCTTAGATTCCAATACGGCTGAAACCCTTTTAATAACAGAGGGAGATATATCTCCAAGTTTTGCCATCCTCATTGAAACTTCACTTCTAAGGTCATCAGGGAAGTACTGAAGCGTATCGGCAGCTTCCGTTGCATCCATATGAGCTAAGATAAGTGCGATTGTTTGAGGATGTTCGTTAATAATAAAGTCTGAAAGCTGCTGGGGCTTGATTTTCGATAAATATGCAAAATTTTGAGTATCTTGCATACTTTTAGAGAGTTTTTCTAAAATCTTTTTTGCCTCTTCCGGACCAAGCGTTCTATAAAGAAGTTCTCTTGCATACTCCAAACCGCCGGATGTAATAAACTGACCGGATTGGAAAATTGCATAAAACTCTTCAAGTATCGCAGTTGCAACAGATTTTTCTACACTTTTATTTGTAGCAATATGTTTTGAAACTTCCGTAATTGCGTCAACACTCATATTTGAAAATATTGCAGATGTAGCGTCTTCACCTATTTGCATAAGCATAATCGCAATCTTCTGCCCCATGCTCATCTCATCAAACTTAGCCTGTTGCGTTGGATTTAAATTCATCTATTTTTTTCTCCCACTTTTTACTTATTTAGAAGTATCAGATTCTTCTGATAATAAAGCTTGAAGAACTAGAGCGACTGCCTCAGGGGACTCTTCAGCCATAGCTCTGATTTTCTCAAGAAGAACATCATATTTAAGTTCATCTTCATTAAACCCTTCTCCAACGCCAAGCTGTTCTTCAACTTTACGACGCATTGTTTGGACTTTTTCAACCAAATCTTCAGCTTCATCATCTTCTATAGACAAATGCGGCTTGCTTAGCTCATCCTCTTCTTTTGAAATTTCAAGCATTCTCTGGGCAAAAGGAGAGATAACTTTTTTGTAAATAATAAGAAGCAGCAGAAGCACAAAGATATATTTAAACAGTTCAGAAAATGGCGCCAAGTATGTTTGAGAGAAGAGAACGGCTTGGTTCACTTTATTTTTTGCTAAATCTTCATTAGGTGCTTTAAACTGTAAATTTTGAATACTTATTTGATCGCCTCTCTCCTCACTAATACCTACAGAGCGGCTAACCAGCGCTGATAGAGCTTCCAAATCGCTCTCTGATAGCGCTTCGTACTCCAGCTCATCTGTTTGAGCGCCGTCTGCACCAACTTTGTACTTATATTTTCCATCTACTACAACAGCAGCCGTAATTCTTTTTATACGCGCAAACTCACTCTTTGTCGTTGATACGGTTTTTCCAACTTCATAATTAGTTGTTCCTGTATTTTTTTCATATTTTTCACTGGTTTGACTACTACTTGCAAGTCCTTCAACCGGACCTATATTGCTCACGGCTCCAGGAACACCGCCAACTTCACTCGGAGTTGCTCCCTCTCTTTTTTCTTCACTAACCTGCTCGCTTCTAACAACATTTTCAGGATCAAATACCTCTGAAGTTGAGTTTTGAATAGAAAAATCAAACTCAATGGTAACCTGAGCTACAACTTTTTGCTCTCCGCCGACAAAAGGAGAAACGACTTCTATAATTTTTCTCTGTTTCTTCTTCTCTTCTTTTGTTTTAAAATTTTGTTGCGCAGACGACAGCTCGCTAAGTTGCGCCATTTCATCTTCATCGCCTAGTGTTTCGCCATCATTATCGATAAGCATAACACTCGACGCTTTAAGATTTGGAACTGCAGCAGCAACTAGATTTTTAATACCTCTGATTTGTTTTGAAGAGAGATTGCTTCCCTCAACCAGCTGAATCATAACAGATGCGGTTGGCTCTGTCTGCTTCTCAACAAAAAGTGTATCTTTTGGCAGGGCTAAACTCACGCTGGCACGCTCAATCGGTGCAAGCGAGTCTATTGTGCGGGATAACTCTCCCTCAAGCGCACGGAGATATTTTACATTTTGGTCAAAGCTAGTTGCACCAAACTCTTGATTGTCAAATAGCTCAAAACCTACTCCGCTGTTTTTTGGAATTCCGAGTGAAGCAATGGCAATTCGTTCTTTATAAACCACATTTTTAGGAACTTTTATAACATTTTTATCTAGTATTTCGTAGGGAATATTATCTTTTTCCAACTGCTCAATAACTTTTGCAGCATCTTCTGAAGTCAAAGAATCAAAAAGTACTTCATACTTGCTAAGTTCATCTTTTTTTGCAGTATAAACAACCAAAAAAATCACGAATGCCACAATACCGACAACAGCAGAACCAATAATAACCCTCTGTTGCTTTGTTAGCTTAGCAAATAGAACAACTAATTGTGAAAAAAGTACTTTAAAATCCATCAACTTCCCATTTTAACATTATAAAAATTGTATTACTAACTCAAAAAAACGGCTATTTTGCTCTTGCGTGCCTATGGTAACTCTAATTGCGTTCATATTGTAGCTGCTCAAATCTCTGACTATCATCCCTTTTTGCAAGAGTTGATTTGATATCTTTGTAGAATTCTGGCTCGAATTCAAGCACAAAGTAATAAAATTTGTATAGCTGTTTATTATATCTATTTTTTGCTCTTTTGCAAACTCTTCATATCTTTTCATCTGCTCAAAATTTAGAGTTACACTTTTTTGCACAAACTCCTCATCGCCAAGGGCTACGCTTGCAGCTTCAAGAGATAAAGTAGTAATATTAAAAGGAGGTCTGAGCTTATAAAGCTCTTTTATTATTTTTGCATCTGCAACACCATATCCTACCCTCATTCCGCCAAGCCCATAAGCCTTAGAGAAGGTACCAAGATATATTACATTATCAAATTTTGTTATAAGATTTTTTACGACTATCTTTTTTTTACTATCTTTTAGAACTGCATATTCAAGATAGGCAGCGTCAATAACAACCAAAGTATCACTATCTATTTTGTTTAAAAAGTTATATATTTCATCCGCATCCAAAGCGTCTCCGGTTGGATTGTTCGGTGTGCATATAAATATAATTTCCGGTTTCTCTTTTTTATACAACTCATAAAACTCATCTAAATTGTGCTCTTGTGAAGTCGTTCTGATAACCTCGGCACCAACATGTTTGGAATATATCTCATACATTGCAAATGTAATGGAGTTCATTAAAATCTTTGAACCCTCATGCGCTTTTGCATGAATTAAAAACTCTATAACCTGATCACTTCCTGAACCGATAATTATATTTTCATCTTTAACATCAAATCTTGCACTTAGTGCTTTTTTGAGCTTTATCATAGAGTCATCAGGATAAAGAGCCATCTTTGATACTATGGCGCTAACGGCCTCTATAACCTTTGGCGAGGTTCCGTAAGGGTTTTCGTTTGAAGCGAGTTTTACTATATCCTTTGGCTCGATTCCATACTCTCTAACCACTAACTCAATCGGTTTTCCAGCTTCATATGTTTTAATATTTTCTAAATTTTTATTGAACTTCAATGCTTTGTCCTTTCACATAACTTCCTAGCCAAGTTACTTCTCCTTTATGTTTTTGTAATACTTTTTGAAATTTTTCATCATCTACATGCCCGTAAAAATCTATAAAGAACCAGTAGTCAAATCCGCCTTTGTCTTTTGATGGACGAGACTCTATTTTTGAGAGATTTATATCTTGTTCGTCAAAATCTTGCAAAAAGTGGACAAGTGAACCGGCTTTGATGGAATCTTCTAGCCTTACCAATATAGAAGTTTTATCATCCTCGCTCTTGGCATTTTTGAAGTCGCTAAGTATTACGAATCTTGTTTGAGACCCGATATCATCTTCAATGTGGTCAAACATTGTCGGAATACCGTAAAGCTTTGCTGCGATGTGACTGCAGATTGCAGCCGCGTTTTCATCTTTGGCAGCTAAAATAGCAGCTTTTGCGGTTGATTCTACGGGAATCTGTTCAACATTTATGAGATTGTGCTCTTGAAGAAACTCTCTGCACTGTCCAAAACCTTTGTCTCTTGAGTAAACTTTAGTTATATCCGATAATTTTTTCGCTTTCGTAGCAAACGACATATGAATCGGCATATACAGCTCTGCCACTATTTTCACGCTGCTGTTTGCCAATAGATCAAGCGTTTCGCCAACTATTCCGTCTCTTGAATTCTCAATCGGAACAACTCCGAATTTGGCTCTTTTTGTTTCAAGCTCTTTAAAAACAGACGGAATTGACTTCATGGATAGATAGTCACTCATAGCCCCAAATCTGCTCTCAGCGGCTTGATGCGTAAAGCTACCCTCAGGACCAAGATATGCTATACGCTCCGGAAGTTCTAGGTTTCTTGAGACTGCAAAAATTTCTAAAAATATAGCTTCTATGGCACTTACATTTAAAAGCCCTTTTTGATTGATACTATTTTGCGTCAATCTTTGAATAATCGCTTTTTCTCTCTCAGGTCTATATATTGCACTGTCACTGCTCTTTTTTATCTCACCGACTAGCTTGACAATCTTCATTCTTCTGTTGAGAAGTTCTAGCAACTCGTCATCAATAACATCAATTGCTTCTCTGCATTCCTCTAAAGTTTTCATATACTCTCCAACTTGTTTTTATCCAAAATTTCTTTCATATCAGCATAAACGAAATCAGGTCTCAGCTCGGGCTTCAAAAAAGGAACTATCTCATCGGCGCTTTTGTATTTTCCGCTTGTTACAAAAATTGTTTTCATTCCCATCTCTTTTGCTCCGCCCAAATCACCTTTTACATCATCGCTGATAATAGCTATATCGCTAAATTTGGCACTGTCATTTTGTTTTTGGAGCATTTTCAAAGCCTCTTTATAAAATGAAACGCTCGGCTTTCCAACAACATCATAAGCAGAAGATGTCGCAAATTCAAGCATCTTCAAAATTGCCCCGACACCCGGATATCTTTTGTTATTTTTAGCATATATAGATGTTTCGTGCATGCCTACTAAAGAAGCGCCTCCAAGCAAAAAATCTATCATTTGGGCGAACTCATCATTGACAAAATTCTCTTTTATGGAGACCAAAACAGTTTTAGGATTTTTGTAGTTTAATTCAAAGCCCATTTTTATCAAAACATCTAAAAATTCAGGCGTTCCGTAAGCTGCGACACTCTCTTTAGCCACATTTGATTCGAGCATCATTAGGGGATCAAGATAAGAAGAAAAATCAAAATTAAAACCTAGAGACTTAAGATATGCATAAAAATCACTCGAAGCATATTTGGTATTATTGGTAATAATCATATATGGAATTTTTTTAACATTTAACATATCGATAAACTCAATACTACCGCGGATTGGAGATTTATCTGCATCACTGATTAAGGTACCTTGAACATCAATAAAGTACATTTTAGTTAACCAAAAATTCTTTCTCTAGGGCAATCAAATCTTCAAACTCTTCGCGTCTTCGAATAAGCCTTGCTTCACCGCCTTTTATTGCCACTTCGGCGCTTCTTCCTCTTGTGTTGTAGTTACTGCCCATTCCAAAGCCGTAAGCTCCTGCGCTGTGAATTACAAGCAAATCATTATGCTCTAAGATAGGCAGTTGATAATTTTTTGCAAAAAAATCACCGCTCTCACAAACCGGACCGACTACATCTGCCTCGCTCGTCTGGGTTTTACTCTCTGTAATTGCCTCAATTCTGTGATACGCTTTATACAAACTAGGACGAAGAAGGTCATTCATAGCACCATCAACTACAACAAATCTTTTCGCGCCGTTTTGCTTCTCATATAATACTTTTGTTAAAAAATACCCGCCATTAGCAGTTAGAAATCTTCCAGGCTCACAAATAATCGTCAAGTCTAAACCTTTAAGCGTTCCTAAAATTGCCTGTGCATAATCATAAGGTTTTATAGTTACCTCATCTTTATACTTAACACCGAGTCCACCGCCGATATCAAAGAACTTTAGCTCTATTTTTATACTTGAGAGGGAGCGAACCAAATCAGCCACAATCTCGGCAGATTCATAAATCGGTTTAAGTTCAGTAAGCTGTGAACCTATGTGAAAATGGATTCCGACGGGATCTAAATGCTCAGAGTTATTTGCGCGAATATACATTCTTTTAGCTGTATCAATTTCAACTCCAAACTTGTTGTCATGAAGTCCTGTTGAAATATATGGATGGGTTAACGGATCAATATTTGGATTTACCCTTACGCTGATTCTGCATTTTGTCTTTAGCTCTTTGGCTATAAGCTCAACTCTTCCAAGTTCTGCTTCACTCTCAACATTTATATATAAAATATCTTTCTCTATTGCTTCTCTAATCTCATCATCACTTTTTCCTACACCGGAAAAAATAATCTTATAACTCGGAATTCCGGCTAAAAAAGCGCGACGGACTTCGCCTATCGAAACACAGTCAGCTCCGCTTCCCAAAGTCGCAAAATGGTTAATAATACTAAGATTTGAGTTTGATTTTATTGCAAATGCCATAATTGACTTTTTGCCTTTGAAAGCCTCTTTTAGCTCTTGATACTGAGAAGTCATATAGTCTAAATCATATATATAGAGCGGAGTTTTATATGTAGCTGCTAGTTTTTTAAAATTTATCATAAAAATCCTAAATATTTTTAGGGCATTTTATCCAAAAAGTACTTATTTTTTTGTTATAAAACCTCAAGTAGATAGACGATGCACTCTCCATTGTCTTATAGCGATTAAAAAAAGTACAAAAGTAGGAACTATTATGCCCAATTCGCTAGGTATTGTTTTATGGTTAGAGAGTTCAATCAGCGCAAAAAGAAATGCCCAGACCACAAGCGATAAGATAATCGCTCCAAAGCTAAATAGCGATATGTTTAAGAATCTTACACTAACCGGAACGAAGAAGAATATAATAACAATTAAGCTAGGCACAAAAAATGGATATACAAATATTTTATACAGAGCGCTTTTTACAACTGCCGTATTTATATTTTGTGCCTTTAAAAGAATATATGCGTCTATCGCATCTTTTATAGTAAAATTTACTTTGCCCTCATAAACCTGATCCAACATTTTTGGTCTAAACCCTTGTAGAATCTCCAAGTTTTTCTGCTCACTCACTCTCATCCCCAAAGAGTTAAAACTTATATCATCAGGTTTCGTAATAATATCAGCCTTGTCTATATGCCATGCATCATTTCTATATGCTGCTTTTGTGGCAACCAAAATCTCTTTTAATGAGTTGTTGGCAAAACTAAAAACTCGTATATTTTCAGCACTCTCTTGCAGAGGCAACAATCTTGAAAAATAGACAAATTTATCTTTGTATGTAAAAAACAGATCTCGTGTAGGACTTAAATATTGTGCATTTTTGCGAATGTTTTTTGCAAATTCATCAGCTCTGGCGAAATTTGATATTGAGTGTAAAAAGATGAATATAATAACAATAGCGCTTGACACAACAACAAATGGTTTGAGAATATCAGCCCTTGAATAGCCAAGAGAGTAAAATGAGACTAGCGCATTTGAGCGAATTAAAAATAATTTTGTACTTATCATAGCAAATACAAGCGAAAGCGGCAGCAGCATATCAACAGCATAAAATGTTTTATAAACTACATATATAAGAAGTAAATTTGCAGAAATATCGAGCTTTTCTGTACTTCCCATATAGTCAAATCCGACTAAAAACATGACTAATGCCAATAAAATAATAAAAAAATATCTTATGTAATGAAAAGAGATATATTTAAAAGCTAGCATATCTATCCTTCTCATATAATAACGAACAAAGTTCAGCGCTATTTTAGCTGAAATTTTTTAATTGTATATTTAGAGCTGACATCTTCTAGTGAGTTGCCTAGCAAATACTCAACCGCTTCACATGCAAAAGAGACCCACTCTTTTAGATGCTTTTGCTCATCTTCGTTAAAGTTGCTTAATACATAGGATGCGACTTCGCCCTTATGTTCTGGCTTGCCTATTCCCATTCTAACTCTAATGTACTCTTTTGAGATATTCTCATCTGTTGATTTAAGCCCGTTGTGCCCACCGTGACCACCGCCTTTTTTGAAGCGAAGCGTACCAAATGGCAAATCCAAATCATCATGTATTACAACTACTTCATCAATCTTATAAAACTTTTTAACTGCCAAAATTGAAGTGCCGGAAAGGTTCATAAAAGTAAGCGGTTTTAATAAAAAATGGTTTGAAAATTTGAAAAGTTCACCGTTAAATGATGAAGATGAGAGTTTTTGAGCGTTTTGCCGTCTTAGAAGCTCGTCAATAACCATAAAACCTATATTATGACGAGTCTGCTCATAACTCGGGCCAGGATTACCTAGACCGACTATTAGCATAATTACTTAGCTTTGATTATGCTTAGTACAGATACGCGATCAGCATCTGTGAATGTAACATTTTCAACTTTTGCTATATCACGAAGAAGTTTCGAATCACCAACATCCATTTTAGTAACATCAACAATAATGCTGCTTGGAAGATTTTCAATAGTAGCTTTTACTCTTAAACGAGGTTTTGAGATATGTATAAGACCTTTGTTTTTAAGACCAATTGCATCACCTTGCGTTACAACCGGAACATGATAGTGTGTTAAAACACCTGGTTGTGCTACCATTAAATCAACATGTAAAAGTTTAGCTGTTAACGGATGTGCTTCATATGATTGAACAACAACATTCATCACTTTTCCGCCAACCGATACAGGGAATGCTAAAGTCTCTTTGTTACGAACAGTACGGATATACTCATTGTCTTTAAATGCGGCGTGAATATTTTCAAGCCCTTTTCCGTAAATGTTCGCAATTAGATAACCATCGCGGCGAAGCGCTTTTGTGCCTTTTTTGCCAATACTCTCTCTAATAATGCCTTCTAACATATTAAATCCTTAATAAAAAATGTTTGGAATTATACCTCTTTAAGCTTTAATTGCAGTTAAAAGAGACTATTTCAAATCAAAAACATCCTCATCGGCAACTTTTTGATATTTTTCTTTTTTCTCAGCTATATTTGTATAATCAGCCGGCTTGGAAGTATTTAATCCATTCATTTTTAGTTCTAAGTCAGCTGCACTTGTTGCATAATCCTTTGCTTTCTCTTTTGTAATAATTCCTTCATTGTATATATCCAAAATATGTTGGTCAAAGCTTTGCGATTTATAGTGCTCTCGACCTTTTTCTATCGCCTCGCGAATCTCATAATCTCGATTCTCCAAGATTAGCTTCTCGATTGTAGGAGTCTTCACAAGTATCTCCATTGCCGCAACTCGCCTATCATCTATTGTTGGGATTAGCCTTTGAGAAACAACCCCTTTTAAAACTCCTGCAAGTGATAGACGAACGCGATTTTGCTCCTCATTAGGAAATATTGCAATAATACGATTTATTGTCTCTTTCGCATCTATAGTGTGCAGAGTTGAAAAAACCAAGTGTCCGGTATCTGCCGCATGAAGTGCAAGTTCAATTGTTTCACGGTCTCTCATCTCACCTACAAGTATAATATCAGGGTCCTCGCGCAGAGCAGCTCTAAGAGCTCTGTCAAAAGAGAGTGTGTCTTGCCCGACTGAGCGCTGATTTATGATACATCCCCTATCTTTATGAACGAATTCAATAGGATCTTCAATAGTTATAATATGCTTTTTTTGCGTTGTGTTAATCTCATGTATCATAGCCGCAAGCGTTGTTGATTTACCGCTACCCGTCGTTCCGGTTACCAATATAAGTCCGCGTGACTCTTTTGTAAAGGTTCTTATGGTTTCTGGAAAATTCATCTGATCAATAGTCGGAATAGTCATAGGAATAACACGAAACACGAAAGACGGACCGTCTGTTTGAAAGAAAATATTTACACGAAAACGGTTTCGTTCATCAAATTGGTAAACTAAGTCGACCTCTTTATTTTCTACCAACTCCGCATATCTGCCTCTAAGTATCTCTTTTGCCAAACTCATAGCATCATCGTAAGAGAATATACTTCCCGAAAACGGAACTATAGTTCCATTAATTCTAGCTCTGATTACCCCGTTGGATTTGACATGCAAGTCACTTCCGCCGTTTTCAATAAGCTTTTTAAGATACTCTCTAATCTTTTTTATCTGCTCAAATGTTAATTGACTAATATCTACTTCATTTCTATTTTCGCTCATAATGACTCCAATATATCTTTAAATGCGTCTTTAAAAGATTTTAATCCGTCAGATATTTGCTTATCTAAAACGGCGTTAAAATCTATGCCTAAGCTCTTTATTTTTTCAAAGTGTCCTTCTATAATTTGAGTTGAAATTGGCAAAGCACTCTCCTTCTTTGGATTTAAATGAAACGCTTTTATGGTGTCCACCGGGGCTGTGTTTACGCTATTATACGCTAAAAGCTTCTCTATGTAGTAGTGAGGCGGCAGTGAATCATCTTTTACGCCTGTACTTGCAAAAAGTGTCCTGCACCCTTTAACACCCATCTTTTGAACTTCTGCATATATATTTGCGCTATTATATATTCCGCTAAGCGCCACATCAACGCCATTTTTAGCCAACACTTCATCTAAAGCTCTATCTATTCTGCTTACAAAAACGCTTATGACCGTATCGACCTCTCCAGCGTTTTTTGCCGCACCCTCTCTGAACGCTTCAGCACATAAAACAGCCTGCTCTTTTTTAAATATAAGTGTTGCATTTACGGGAATTCCATTTGAAACAAGCTCGCGCATGGCTACATATCCGGCATTCGTTGCAGGAACTTTTATCATTACATTTTTTCGGCCTATTGTTTCAAAAAGTCTTTTTCCCTCAGCAATAGTTGCCATAGCATCATCACAAAGATATGGGTCAACCTCTATGCTTACATACCCATCATCACCCGCGTCATAAAGCGGCTTTAATATGTCTGCTGCTTTTTGTATATCATATATTGCGAGAGCCTCATATTTCTCTTTTGGAGTTAAAGAAGCAAGCGTGGACAACTGCTCCTTATAAGCATCTGAACTTAGTATCGCATTTTTAAAGATTGCAGGGTTAGAAGTTGCACCGTTGATTATTCCCTGCTCTATCAACTCCTTAAACTCGTTATCTAAGTAGTTTCTCTCGATAAAATCTGCCCACAGCGAGAACTTCAAATCTTTTAAATACATGCATTAACCTTAGTTGTTTTGATAAATTATATCTCAAAAATTCTCAATTTTTTTTAAACTCTCTACAAAAGAGTATTTTTATTGCCTAATGTAATATTTTTAGGAATCTTTATAATAAATATAGCTCCGCCGTTAGCATTTACTACATCAATCTCGCCGCCAAACTGCTTCTCTATAATCATTTTGCTCATATATAATCCAAGTCCGGTTCCATTTTTACCTTTTGTACTAAAATATGGCTCAAAAAGATGCGGCAGGTTTTCACTCTTTATACCGCCCGCATTGTCTTCAATATAAATTAAAACTTTTTCTCCGACTGCTTTAACATTTAGCGTAATAGATGGATTTTTTGTTTTTGTTTCAACATGCGCATCTATTGCGTTGTTCAATATGTTTAAAATCACTTGAATAAGCTCATTTATATATGTAGTGACATTAATATCAGCAATATTATTGATTGATATTTTTACTCCTCTATCCTGCACCCTTGATATGGCAAAATTGACCGCTCTTTGAAGTAAATCATGAATTTCAATCCCCAATATCTCTTTATTTGGGTGAAAATATGCTTGAAAATCATCAATAGTATCAGATAAATAGACAATAGTATCGCTTATATTGCTTAACGCATCATCGATATCTTCACTATTTCTATCTTTACCAAGCAGTTGTTTGAACTGCAAGTTGGCTATTTGAAGCGTTATGGTAGAGAGAGGCTGTCTCCATTGATGGGCTATCATACTTATCATCTCGCCCATTACAGCTTGTTTTGATTGTGCTTCTAAAATTTGGTCTTTACTCCTTAACTCTTCTAACTTTTGCTCAACCTTAAGCTCTAACGATTCATTTAGCTTGATTAGTTCTGTTGTTTTATCTTTTACCTGTTTTTCAAGCTCTTTATTAAAATTGCGCAGCATATTTTGCTTTTCTAAAATAATACATCTTGCTTCATCAATTTTTCTTTGATAAAAATATATGATTATGCTAACTATGACTAAAACAAACGAGATATATGTGACTTGATACATGGAGTATTTTGTTTCTAAAAAAGTTTGTAGCGGTGCAATCATAAGCATAAAAAGAATAAATACAAGCCAATATACGGCATGCACCGTCTTTTGAAAATAAAGAAGTATAATTGGATAAGTAAATATCCAAAGATGTTTCAAGTCGCTTGGTTCTCCTACATAGATAAGAAAGAGAAACAAAAATGTGTACTGAAGAGTCATTGTTATGGCAAAAAATTCAAAAAATTGGCGATATCTTCTTAACGCAAAAAACATAATAAAATTCATACATAAAAGCGTTAACTCTATCGGTATAAAGCCCGAAATGCCTCTTGTATAGTTTCCAATGATTCCATAAATCAATCCGCAGGCAGAGAGCAAGATGCCGATATTTACCATTTGGTATCTGTTTTTTAAATCCTGTTGTGAATCGTCAAACATCAATCCGCTTGTAAAAAAACCATCTAGTTTAAACATTGAAACCTCTTTTATGGTAGATAAACTTTATCTAAAAGTTCATTATATTCACTTTTGACATCACTGTCTAGAGTTATGCCCCCGCCACTTTTATACATGTACCCGTTTTTAGTTTTTTCAATAAATCTTATCATAACCGCACTATCTAGCGCCTTGCCGTCATACACACCAAAAACTCCGCTAAAAAATCCGCGTTCATAGCCTTCAACTTTCTCAATTATATCCAGTGTGCTTTTTTTTGGAGCACCGCTTATGCTTCCTGCCGGAAGAAGTGCGCTTAAAACATCTCCTATTTTAGAGTGCCAATCATCTTCCAAATCACCGCTTATATGAGAACTTACATGAAGAAGTTTTTTTTTGCCCGCTTCTATCTCAGTAATATATCTAAACTTTTCAACTTTTACATTTTTTGCTACAATTGAGAGGTCGTTTCTCAGCAGGTCAACAACCATAACATGTTCAGCCATCTCTTTTTTGTTACCCAAAATAGTCTCTTTTGCATTTGCTATTGATGCATCGATGGTCCCTTTCATAGGGTATGTACTGATTTTTGACTCTTTAATCTGAATAAATTTCTCAGGAGAGAAGCAGACAAACTCATCTTTATATCTTAGTTTGTAATGAGCGTTGGCACACTCAAATATCTCTTTTAGGGTTAAGGATGTTTTTACAAGAGTTGGCTGTGTCAGATTTAAAAGATAGGTGTCACCGGCTTTTATCTTCTCTATGACATAGTCAAATTTTTTTTTATATTCGCTAAATAGGAGTGTCTGTTTCTCTAAAAAATCCAGATGTGTTTTAATGGGATAGTTTTCATCAATGCAAAATTCAACATTATTTGCATGCAGTTCATCAAGCGGAATAACTACTATATTTTGAGCCTTGAAGTCAGTTATAAAAAGAAACGGCTCTCTTTTTTTACCAAGAGAGTTTAAATCATCAAATGTCATTAATCAATTTTTTAAGCACTGCCATTCTAACCGCCACGCCGTTTGAAACCTGCTCTAAAACTTTGCATCTTTTATCTGCCAAAAGCTCATCACTAATATCTATATTTCTGTGAACTGGTCCTGGATGAAGCAAAACTATATCCCTCTCTCCAACAAGTTCCGCCGTTATGCAAAAATCACTCGCATAATCTTTGAGTGAGGCGTAAGTTTGAGATGAGTGTCTCTCTGTTTGGGTTCTTAAACTCATAATAACATCGACTTCATCAATTATTTCGTTTATATAGTGCGTTGTTCTTAAATTTGTTTTTGGCAAAAACTGCGGAGGAGCAACTAAAATAACCTCCATGCCGAATCTGCCAAGCAGCTCAATATTTGAGTTTGCAACCCTTGAGTTTTTTATATCCCCGACTATTGCTATTTTTTTTCCTTTTACATCTCCGAAATGCTCTTTTAAAGTATACAAATCAAGTAAAGATTGCGTCGGGTGGGCATGGGCACCATCTCCGGCATTTATAATAGAAGCTCTTGTGTGGTTAGAGAGTATCTTTGGAACGCCGGAGTTTTGGTGTCTGACAATTATTGCATGTGGATTCATAGCATCCAAATTCATCGCGGTATCTACTAAAGTTTCACCTTTTTTGGTAGAGCTGTTTGCCACATCAAGATGAATAACTTCGGCACCAAGCCTTTTGGCCGCTATCTCAAAAGAGCTTCTGGTTCTTGTTGAGTTTTCAAAAAAGAGCGTAATAATGATTTTATCTTTTAAAATTTTATCAATTTCACTGCCCTCTTTTATTTTTACGCTAAAGAGCTTCGCATCTTTTAAAATAGCTTCTATCTCTGAAGTTGTAAAATCATCCGTACGAATTAAATGTTTCATTTTTTCCCTAAGCTCGTCATTCCGTACCTGATACGGAATCTAATTCATTTCATAGATTATACAAGACATCACATATTTTTTCAATATCATTGCCTACTTTTAAGACCTCAAAACCTGTTTTTAAAAAATATGGCTCTGATATCTGTGAAAAATCATCATCACTCTCTTTGCAATTAAAGGCTACTGCATGTAATATATTTTTATCTTCAAGGGCTTTTTTACTAAGAAGTGTGTCATTTATACATCCTAATGAACAGTGCGTAACCAAAAGAGCAACAGCATTTAAATGTGAAATCAAATCTATCATCATATTCTTATCATCAATAGGTACATAAAGTCCGCCCGCTCCCTCGATTATGACAATATCACAAGAAGCCTCCATCTCTTCAATCTTTATTTTGATTTTTTTTAAATCAAGCGGGATGTTGTTTGATGCCACAAACGGAGATGCTGCCAACTTATAAGTTATTGGAACAATATCTTCCGCCTCTAAAGACCATAGCTTTGGATTAAGCTCTTTTACGCACTCCAAAAGCTCATCTGCATCAGGTGCTAAACCATCAATTACGCCTGTTTCAATCGGTTTTATGACACCAACGCTAAAGCCGCGCGAAGCAAACTCTTTTAATAAAAGTTTTGTCGTATAAGTTTTGCCGATATTTGTATTTGTTGCGGTAACAAAAATTCGTTTCGTCATAGTTACCTCTATTTTGTTATAATTTATCAATTGTTAAAAGTTAATTATTATAGGAAAATTATGGCAACAAATGCAGAGTTAGAAACTATCAACGAGATATCACTCAAGTATCCTAAAAAATATAAAGTATTGATTTTAAATGACGACTATACATCCATGGAGTTTGTTATAGATGTTTTAATGAGCATATTTCATAAAAGCTTTTTAGAGGCGGAAGCCATAATGCTTGAAGTACACAAAAAAGAGAAAGGTGTTTGTGGAGTTTATACACATGAAATTGCAGAAACAAAAGTAATGCAGGTGCATAAAAAAGCCAGAGACAGCGGTTTTCCGCTAAGAGCACAAATGGAGGAAGAGTAATGATTAGTCAATCATTAAATGAAGTTTTTCAAAAATCAATTATTTACGCAAAAGAGCTAAAACATGAGTACATCACAATTGAACATATTTTTTATCAACTTTTAAACTCTCCAGATGGCGCAAAAATCATCTTTGCTTGCGGCGGAGATGTCCAAAAAATGAAAGAACTTATAAAAAATTACATCTATTCAAATATTAGCACCCTCCCGCAAGACATAAATGAAGAGCCTTTTGAAAGTGTTGCTCTCTCAAGGCTGATTGATAGAATGGTAAAACATATTCAAAGTTCTGGGCAACATAGTGCAGACATCGGCGATTTGCTTGTTGCTATCTACGATGAAGTCAACTCTTTTGCTTACATGTTATTAAATGAGTATCATATTTCAAAGTTGGATATTTTAGAAACTATCTCACACACTGATAAACAAGAAAATAGCAGTGAAAAAGAGTCATATCTACAAAAGTATTCCATTAATCTGCTCAAAAAAGCAAAAGAGGGAAAAATAGACCCTGTAATTGGCAGGGAAGATGAAATAGAGAGAGTTACTCAAATTTTATGCCGCAGAAAGAAAAACAACCCTATCTTAGTCGGGGAGGCCGGAGTCGGAAAAACTGCTATTGCAGAGGGTTTGGCACTAAATATTGTTGCACATAAAGTACCTCAAATTATACAAAACACAGAGTTATTTGCACTTGATTTGGGCGCAATGCTTGCTGGCACAAAATATAGAGGAGATTTTGAAAAACGATTAAAAGGGATAATGGATGAACTAAAATCTATCCCGAATGCCATCTTGTTTATTGATGAAATTCACACTCTCATAGGTGCCGGCTCAACAAGCGGAACTATGGATGCAGCAAACCAGCTTAAGCCGGCTCTCGCTTCAGGCGAGTTAAAATGTATGGGTGCTACAACATTTGCAGAGTATAGAAACGGATTTGAAAAAGACAAAGCATTAAGCAGAAGATTTTCTAAAGTTGATATTAATGAACCTTCAGTAAAAACAACTTACAAAATTTTAAAAGGATTAAAAAGTAAATATGAAGAGCATCACAATGTTACATTTACCGATAAAGCACTAAAAACAGCAATAGAGTTATCAAAAAGATACATTACTGACAAATTTTTACCGGATAAAGCAATCGACCTTATAGATGAAACTGCTGCATCGTTTCATCTTAAAAACAGTAAAAAAAGAGTAGTTAGTTCTCACGATATTGAAAATACTATTTCAAAAATTGTCGGTATTTCAGGCTCAAAAGTAACACATGATGAGACACTCTCTCTTGTCGACTTAGAAGAAAATCTACGAAAGAAAGTAATCGGGCAAGAGAGAGCCGTTGCAGAGGTAACAAAGGCTATAAAAATCTCCAAAGCCGGTCTTACGCCGCAAAATAAACCTATTGCTTCTTTTTTGTTTTCAGGACCGACCGGTGTAGGCAAAACAGAATTAGCCTTGTCTCTTAGCCAAATATTAGGCATCAATTTTGAGAGATTTGATATGAGTGAATATATGGA
Organism: Sulfurimonas sp. RIFCSPLOWO2_12_36_12; assembly: GCA_001829675.1. GTDB lineage: Bacteria > Campylobacterota > Campylobacteria > Campylobacterales > Sulfurimonadaceae > Sulfurimonas. The sequence goes on from MIBZ01000044.1 coordinate 61,760, forward strand.
AAAACATGCTATTAGCAGACTTGTCGGAGCACCTCCGGGCTATGTAGGATATGAGCAGGGCGGCTTGCTAACGGAAGCTATAAAAAGACACCCGTACACGGTTTTATTACTAGACGAGATAGAAAAAGCACATCCTGATTTGGTTAATATTTTGCTTCAGATTATGGACAATGCAACGCTAACGGACAACAATGGGTATAAAGCTAACTTCCAAAATGTCATACTTATTATGACATCAAATATCGGTGCGACTGCTAGAAGCGTAATGGGATTCAACAAAGACAGCTCATTATCAAAAAATGAGGAGCTAAAGCTATTTTTCACGCCTGAGTTTAGAAATAGATTAGATGCTATTGTAGAGTTCAACCAACTCAGCGGCGAAGTGGTAAAAAACATCGTAAACAAATTCATAGATGAGCTAAACGGCGAGCTTAAAAAGAAAAAAATCACAATATCTGTTTCTCCAAAAGCAGCAGAGTATATAGCTCAAAGTGCTTACTCTGTAGAGATGGGTGCTAGACCGATAAAAAGATTTATTCAAGATAATATTACAAATAAACTAAGCGATGAAATACTTTTCGGCAAACTTAAAAAAGGCGGAAGCGTACTAGTATCATTTAATAAAAATCTGATTTTAAAGTTTAAAGAAAAAGATGATACCAAAACTCTTAAAGCATGAGTTAACATTTCCAAACCCAAACGATGCAGATGAGAACGGAATTGTTGCGTGGGGAGGTGATTTAAATCCATCCAGACTTATTCGCGCATATCAAAATGGAATATTTCCATGGTACGCCAAAGATGATCCAATAATATGGTGGTCAACTAACCCAAGATTAATTATGGAATTTGATGATTTTAAATTAAGTCATTCACTTAAAAAAAGTATGAAAAAATTTCAATACAAGTTTGATTCAAACTTTAAAGATGTTATCCAAAATTGCAGCTTGGTACCGAGAAATAATCAAGATGGCACATGGATACAAGATGAGATAATTGAAGCTTACGGTGTGCTTCACGACATGGGCATAGCCCACAGCATTGAGAGTTACTTGGATGGAAAACTTGTAGGTGGACTATATGGAGTTGTAGTCGGAAAAGTATTTTGTGGCGAATCTATGTTTTCATATGTCAGTGATGCTTCAAAATCTGCATATGCCGTATTAATAAAACATCTAAAAATCTGGGGATATGATTTTATTGATTGTCAAGTGCCGACAAATCATCTAAAGAGTTTAGGTGCAAAAGAGGTGAGTAGAGAATATTTTTTAGACAGACTTTATAAAGTAAATATGCTGAGTCTAAATCATAAATGGAATGTAGAAAATTCTATAATAAATTAATAGTTGTTTCAGTCGGATTGTAATTTGATTGTGTAATTGTTTGATTTGTAAAAGGAGTAAAAAAAGGAGAGTAAGTAAATAAGAAATGATCAACTAGGCAGC
>MIBZ01000045.1 GCA_001829675.1 Sulfurimonas sp. RIFCSPLOWO2_12_36_12
CTTTGGTTTCTCTCTTCTGCTCCAATACCAGGGTATGCGCCCGGAGTGTCAATAAGCATAAGAACAGGTATATTAAACTTTTCAGCCAACTTTGCAGCTCGAAGGGCTTTTCTATACCCTTCAGGATGAGGCATACCAAAATTTCTTTTTATTTTGTTTTTGGTTCCGCGACCCTTTTGTTCACCGATAACCACAACTTTTTCACCGCCGATATAGCCTAAATAGCAAAGGATAGCGGCATCATCTCGGAAGTGTCTATCTCCGTGTATCTCATACTTGTCTCTCATTAAAAGATTAATATAATCAAGCGCGTACGGTCTATCTACATGACGCGCTAATTGGAGCTGTTGGAAAGGAGAGAGGTTGTTAAATATCTTTGAAACTTCTTTATCCAAATTTTCCTTGAGTAATTCAACTGCACCCTCGTCGTGACGAACTTGTGCGGATATGATATCCTCTTGAATAAATTTTATTTTATTTTCAAAATCTAAATATGTTGCCAAATTGGAATCCTTGTACTTAGATTTTTCTAAAGATTAAAACGCCGTTTGTCCCGCCAAAACCAAATGAGTTGCTCATTACAGTAGTTAGCTCAGCTTTTCTAGCATAATTAGGAACAATATCTAAATCACAATTTTCATCCGGTGTTTCATGATTAATTGTCGGAGGGATTATTCCATCACGCATCGCCATTAAACATACAACAGCTTCTATACCGCCGGCTGCGCCTAAGCAGTGACCGATTTGCCCTTTTATAGAACTCATTGGAGGACAATTTTCTTTACCGCCTAGAAGTTCCTTGACTGCAGCAGTCTCATTTTTATCATTTATCGGCGTACTTGTTCCATGTGCATTTACATAATCAAGCTTAGGCTTACCGGCCATATTATATGCCGCTTTCATCGCACGGGTAGGACCATCGAGGCTTGGCGTAGTTATGTGACTTGCATCACCGCTCTCGCCAAAACCGATAATTTCACCGTAGATATTTGCTCCACGGGCAATAGCATCTTCATATGCCTCTAAAACTAAAGCAGCAGCGCCCTCTCCCATAACAAAACCGTCACGGTCTGCATCAAACGGACGAGAGGCCTTTTTAGGCTCTTCATTTCTAGTTGAAAGTGCTTTCATAGCAGCAAAACCGCCAACACCGGCTCCGGTTATAGCACACTCTGCAGAAACTACCAGCATCTTGTCGGCACCGCCGCACATAATTGTTTTAACAGCTTCGCTTACAGCGTGAGTTCCAGCGGCACAAGCCGTAACGCTTGATAGATTTGGACCTTTTGTTCCATGCTCGATAGATACAAAACCGCCAAGCATATTTACAAGAGCGCCTGGAATAAAAAATGGACTTATTCTCTTTGGACCCTTAGTCTCAATAATTATAGAATTTCTCTCAATTGATGGAAGTCCGCCGATGCCTGAACCGGCACTTATACCAAATCTATCCATATCGGTATCTTCAGGAATCTTAGCATCAAGCATAGCTTCTTGAGCCGCTTTTAAACCAAGATGAATAAATCTGTCAGCTTTTTTAACCTCTTTTGGTGACATAACAGTCTCGGGATCAAAATTTTTAACTTCGCCTGCTATTTTTACGCTGTAATTCTCTGGATCAAAAAGAGTAATCGTATCTATTCCACATTCGCCATTACATATAGCTTTAAAAGAACTCTCTTTATCATTTCCAACTGCATTTATCATGCCTAAACCAGTAACTACAACTCTTCTCATTAAAATCTCCGTATAAAATATAAAATACTTTTTAGAAACCAGAGAAACTGACCACTAAAAAATATTAACTACTGAGGAGTACTCAGTAGAATTTTTAGATAACTATTTGCTTTCGATATAGTTAACTACATCTCTAACAGTTTGAATTTTTTCTGCTTCATCATCAGGAATTTCAATATCAAATTTCTCTTCAAGCGCCATTACTAATTCAACTACATCAAGGCTATCAGCACCTAAATCTTCAACAAACTTTGAGTCCTCTTTAACTTCATCAGCGCTCACGCTTAATTGTTCAACTACTACTGCTTTAATATCGTCTAAAAGTGCCATTCTAGCTCCTATGTTTTATGTGTAAAATCTCGTAATTGTAGCATATTTAGCTTAAATAAACTAACAATTTAGAAAGAAAAAAGAGAGCTTCTTGCTGTTTCTGCCTCTTGAGCAGAGCTCTTTTTACGGTAGTTTAATGCTCTCTTTTTTATCTCTGCATCTAGCAAATAACTATTCTTATTTCGGCTTATGCCATATTCATTCCGCCGTTAACCTTCAGCGTCTCGCCTGTTATGTAACTTGAGTGGTCTGAGAGTAAAAATGCCGTTGCCTCCGCCACTTCGCTTGGGTTTCCAAAACGGCCCATCGGAATTTTAGAAGTAAAACTACTTTTTACCTCATCGCTTAAAACATCCGTCATCTCCGTTGCTATAAAACCCGGAGTAATGGTGTTGTAACGGATACCGCTTGTTGCCGATTCAAGTGCAAAACTCTTTGTCATAGCAATAACTCCGCCCTTGCTTGCCGAGTAGTTGGTTTGACCGGCATTTCCTGTCTCGCCTACAATTGAAGCAATATTTACGACTGAACCGAATTTTTTCTTTCTCATCACTTTCATAGCCTCGCGACAACCTACGAAACATGAGAGAAGATTTGCGTTGATTACCGACATAAAATCTTCGCTCTTCATTCTAAGTGCGAGCTTATCGTTTGTGATTCCTGCATTGTTTACGAGGTAACTCAGCTCTCCATCGCAATCAACTATAGTTTTAATCGCATCAACAAAAGCATCCTCGTTGCTTACATCAAAGCCGATAACCGCTGCGCTTCCGCCTGAGGCTTCTATCGCATCTTTTATGGCGTCTGCTTCTGCTGCACCGCTTCTGTAATTAATCCAAATTTTTAAACCGTAAGATGCCAAAACTTTTGCTATTTCCGCACCGATACCTCTGCTTGAACCAGTTACTAAAACATTTTTTCCACTAAATTTCATTCTATTTTTCCTTAATTTTTTGTTAATTTTATTTTTTGTAGCAGCTTCTTTAAAAGTTGTTTTGAGCGGTTCGAGGGCTTAAAATTTTACAGGAGGTAAAATTAAGCACTCGTCCTCGGAAGTAATTTCAAGGACAAAATTACGAGAATGAGCAAAAAACAGCTTTTTTAGAAGCATGAAATAGCCATTTTATATTAGGCTGTGATCCATTTCTACTGGGATTTCAAGCCCCATAAGTCTTAAAACAGTCGGTGCGATGTTGTTAAGAGCACCGTTTTCAACCTTTGTAACACCATCCGCTTCAACAAAACACCATACTTTTCCAACCGTATGGTTTGTTAAAACATTTCCCTCATCATCCCTCATCTCTTCGCAATTCCCATGGTCCGATGTAATAACAACTCCGTAATCTCTCTCTTTCGCTTTTTTGAGTATTTTTCCAAGTTCAGTGTCCACTGCATTTACGGCTATTTTTGCCGCTTCAAAATTGCCGGTATGTCCTACCATGTCGCCGTTTGCAAAATTTACAACTATAAAATCATACCCATCATCCATGGCTTTTAAAACCACATCGCCGACCTCTGGCGCACTCATCTGGGGCTTTTGGTCGTAAGTTTTTACATTTGGAGAGGGAATCAAAATTCTTGTTTCGTTCTCATACGGTTCATCAATTCCGCCATTGAAAAAAAATGTGACATGCGCATACTTCTCGGTTTCTGCGGTGTGAAGCTGTCTTAATCCTGCTTTTGAGATAACCTCGGAGAGAGTGTTTTTAGGCGAATCTTTTAAAAACAAAACAGGATAAGGAAAACTCTTGTCATACTCCGTTATCGTTGCAAGATTTACTTCAACATGTTGTTTTGAAAATCCGCTGAAATTTTTATCTCCGAGTGCGGTTACAATCTCTCTCATTCTGTCGCTTCTAAAGTTAATCGTCAAAACACTGTCGCCGTCTTTTATGCCCTTATATCCGTTAAATGCTGCCGGCTCTATAAACTCATCTGTCTCATTTTTTGCATACGATGCGTCTACATACTCTGATGGCAACATGCCGGTTTTTGGCGTTGCATTTACAATAGCCTCGTACCCTTTTTGGACTCTATCCCAGCGGTTATCTCTGTCCATTGTAAAAAAACGGCCTGAAATTGTAGCTATTTTTATATTATCATTCAGATGTAAAAAAACTTGCTCCAAATATTTTTTTGCAGAGGTAGGAGAGACATCTCTGCCGTCCGTGATGAGATGCAAAAAAACCTCTTTATTCTCTTTTGCAGCCAAATCAGCTATACCCAGAAAATGGTCTATATGCGAATGAACACCGCCGTCGCTCATAAGTCCTATGAGATGCAGTCTCTCTGATTTTGCCAAAAGATTTTTAAACTCATCATTATCTTTAAATCTGTTTTCATTAATAGCTAAAGATATTTTTACCAAATCTTGATATAAAATCCTCCCGCTTCCAATGCTCATATGTCCGACTTCCGAGTTGCCCATCTGACCCTCAGGAAGTCCTACGCTTAGTCCAAAAGTATCAATCAAGGAGTGAGGAGTGCTCTCAAAGAGTTTGTCATAAGTCGGCTTTGTTGCATTGTAAAAGGCGTTATACTGTGTCTTTGAGCGGTAACCGATACCGTCAGTTATGACTAAGACAGCTTTTTTTGTCAATTTTTTTCCTTATAACAAAAGTTTTATGCAATTATACTATAATGTCATTTTTATTTAATTAAGGAACTGCTACTTGCTGTACTGGCTATCAGAAATACTACATGTAAACCTACTTGGATATATCACAATACGCGCTGGGATAGCCTTCTTTTTAGCTCTATTTTTCACACTATTTTTAATGCCTCGTTTTATCAGATGGGCACAAAAAACTTCCAGTGTTCAGCCTATCAACGAATGGGCTCCAGAGCGACACCAAAGCAAAGCAAAAACACCTACAATGGGTGGAATAGTTTTTATTTCTGCAACTATTTTAGCTTCTTTGATAACTATAAAATTCTCAAATCTTTATGCTGTGGGTGCAGTTGCAACTCTGATTTTATTTGCTCTAATCGGCTTTAAAGATGATTTTGCCAAAATTAAAAAAAATCAAAATCTGGCAGGATTAAAAGCTCGAACCAAACTTCTGTTACAGATTATTTCAGCGCTTATGGTGGCAGCTTTTTTATATCTGCTCTCTGATTTTAATACAAATCTTTATGTTCCATTTGTAAAAAACCCTGTTTTTGATATGGGCATTTATGCTATTGTTTTTTGGATTATCGTAATAATATCAACATCAAATGCGGTAAACCTAACCGACGGACTTGACGGTTTGGCGACCGTTCCATCCATAACGGCTCTTACCTCTTTTAGTATTATTATCTACATTACTGGAAATGTCACCATAAGCACATATCTTTTGATGCCTCACATAAATATCGGAGAGGTTGCAATTGTTTCGAGTGCGTTGATCGGGGCTTTAACCGGCTTTTTATGGTACAACTGCCATCCTGCCGAGATTTTTATGGGAGATAGCGGTTCGCTTACAATCGGTGCATTTTTAGGCTATCTGGCAATAATCTCTAAGAGTGAGATTCTTCTTCTTTTAATAGGTTCAATTTTTGTCATAGAGACACTATCTGTAATACTTCAAGTGGGAAGCTATAAACTTAGGAAGAAGAGAGTCTTTCTAATGGCGCCTATTCATCACCACTTTGAGATGAAAAATTGGGCAGAGAACAAGATAATCGTGCGCTTTTGGATTATCGCAACACTCTCAAATGTTATTGCGCTCATCACACTAAAGATTCGCTGATGCAAAGAGTCTCTCTTTTTGGCTACGGCAAAACGACAAAAGCGTTAACCAAACTCTATCCGAATGCTATATTTTATGATGACAAGTGCACAAAACCATTCAAGGATGAAAACGGTTTTAAGGTAAAACCGTCGTCTGATTTTAATCCTGATTATTCGGATTTAGAGATTCCTTCTCCGGGAATTCCTCCGTCAAATGGGCTGATACAAAAGGCAAAAAATCTAATGAGCGAGTATGACTGTTTTGCAAACAACTCTCCTCTAAGTATCTGGATAAGCGGAACTAACGGCAAGACTACTACAACGCAGATGATGCAGTATCTCCTAAAAGAGAGAGGCTCGATTGAGGGCGGAAATATCGGAACGCCTCTTGGAGAATTAGACCAAAATGCCTCTATGTGGATACTTGAAACCAGCTCTTTTACCATTCACTATACAAACATAGCCTCCCCGAACATATATGTTTTACTGCCGATAACACCTGACCATCTTAGTTGGCATGGAGATATGCAAGAGTACATAAATGCAAAGCTAAAACCTCTAACTAAAATGCGTGAAGGCGAAGTCGCAATTATCCCCGAAGCATACAAAGATGTAAAAACCTCGGCGCATCTTATTACATACAGAGATGAAAAAGATTTGGCTTCACACTTTGATATAGAGACAAATAGAGTAAATTTTAAAGGCGCATTTCTAATGGATGCGCTTTTGGCAATGGCAGTTGACAAGATACTTTTTGACAGAGTAGATTATGAAAAAATCAACTCTTTTGTCATAGACCCTCACAGACAAGAGGAGTTAAGAGATAGCAAAGACCGCTTGTGGGTAAATGACACAAAGGCGACAAATTTAGATGCAACAATTGTTGCGCTAAAACGCTACAAAGATTCACATGTGCATCTTATTTTGGGCGGGGACGACAAAGGCGTTGACCTAAACGAACTCTTTATATTTCTTAAAAATTGTGATGTTAAAATCTATAACATCGGCTCAAACAAAGAGAAACTTTCAAACTTAGCAAAAGAGTACAAAATTGAGTTTGAACTTTGCAAAAATCTTGCGGATGCGATTGCAAAAATAGACAAAAACCTGCAAGAAAATGAAATCGCCCTGCTCTCTCCGGCGGCGGCAAGTCTTGATGAATTTACTTCATACGCACATAGAGGCGACTTGTTTAAAAACGCAGTAAAAGAGCTGTAATGACGAGAATAGCGATACTCGCATCCCATAACGGAAGCGGGTTTAATGCGCTTTATGAAGCTGCTTTAAAAAAAGAGATAGCTATCGAGATAGTTTTAGTCATATCAAACAATTCCGGTGCAACTGTTTTACAAAATGCAGCTGATTATGGAATTGACACTTTTGTAATCAACTCAAAAACAGATGAAAAACCCGATGAAAAAATAGAAGAGCTTTTACATAAGTACGGCTGTAAATATATATTTTTATCAGGCTACATGAAAAAAGTCGGCGACAACATAACAACTAATTTCAAAGTCATAAACTCTCACCCTTCGCTTCTTCCAAAATATGGCGGTGAAGGAATGTATGGTCGTTTCGTACATGAAGCAGTCATGAAAAATCAGGAAAAACAGAGCGGGGTTACAATCCACGAAGTAAATAACGAGTACGACAGCGGAAAAATTATTTTACAAAAAAAGTTAGAACTTACCATAGATGAAAACATAGACTCTTTGGAATTGAAAATAAAAGAGCTTGAACAGAGCACTATCGTCGAGGCGTTTAAAAATATCTAAAAAATTTATAATCTCTCGCATATAATGCGAGTAGCTTTAGGGGGTTGTAGGGACATTTTTGTCCATGCCGTTATGGATGGGCTTTGCTCATCTATAATGCTAAAAATCAGCCTATAAGCTAACTTTCAGTCCTTACAAGCTACAATTGCGCTCTTTAAAAGATGGCCAATTAGCTCAGTCGGTAGAGCAGTAGACTGAAAATCTGCGTGTCCTTGGTTCGATTCCGAGATTGGCCACCACCTCTTTTAAGACAATTACTTTTTATTATAATGGCCAATTAGCTCAGTCGGTAGAGCAGTAGACTGAAAATCTGCGTGTCCTTGGTTCGATTCCGAGATTGGCCACCACTAACATTTAAAAATTCCATAAAATACGAACTTTCTAAATACAAAATCAAGATTTAAGACATAAAATGGAACCAATTAACATAGTTATAACAGTTGTTTTATCAAGCGTATTTGTCGGCTCAGTAATTTGGCTAAAAAAAAGCATACTTCAATCGGCATCTATTGATAAAAATCTCTTAGATGAGTTAAATGACAAGCGTGAGAAAGTTGCCGCTATACCATTCTTACATCACCAAATTTCAGAGTTAACAAGCAAAGAGAATTTTTTAATAGTAAAACTGGATGTCTTGCAAGAAAAAAGTTCACAAAAAGATATCCAACTCGCAAAATTTGAAAAAGACATCTCTATTTTAAGCTCAAAAAATATAGACCTTGTAAATCATATTCACAGGCTAGAAGAAGAGCTTGTGAATTCAAAAAATAAAATTGATTCCTTGATTGAAAACAGTGCTCAAGTGAGAGCCAAAAACTCTGAACTGGAAGCAAATTTAAACGCACAACAAGAAAATAATCAAAAACTTAAAATTGAATTTGAAGAGCAAGGCAAAAAATTAGAGTTAAAACTCAATGAAATAATGCAAAATAATTTAGACAGCAAGTTGAAAAAATTTGATGAAACATCTATAAAATCATTAGACTCTATTTTAAAACCATTTAAAGAGAATATTGACTCATTTAAAAAGAAAATAGAGGACTCGCAAGAGAGTAGCGTTAAAAAATTTGCCGAGCTTTCCAAAGAGATAGAACAGGTAACAAAAGCCGGTATGAACATCTCTAAAGAAGCAGAAAACTTAACCAAAGCGCTCAAAGGCAAAAAGCAAACTCAAGGTAGCTGGGGAGAGATGATTTTAGAGAGTGTGCTCGAATATTCGGGTTTGCTAAAAGATGTACACTATCACACTCAACAAAGCTATAAAGATGAACAGGGTAGTACCAAACGCCCGGATGTTGTTATAAAACTACCTCAAGAAAGAACCATGATAATTGATTCTAAAGTCTCTTTAAATGATTATGACAGCTACATTAGAGCTGAGACTGAAGAGGAAAGAGTAATCTCGATTAATAATATGGTTATATCTTTTAAAAACCATATAGACACTCTGGATTCAAAAGATTATGCACACTATAAAATAGGAACTCTGCAGTATGTTTTTATGTTTGTACCGATTGAAGGCGCTTTTGCGTTAGCCGTTCAGAGAGACCCAACGCTGTATGAATATGCACTTAAAAAACATATTGCAATAGTTAATCCATCAACTTTAACCGTATCATTAAGAACAATTTATCTCTATTGGCAAAGTGAGCAGTCTAATTCTCTCACGACAAAGCTATTTGATGAGGCTGGAAAACTGTATGACAAAATGGTGGGCTATGCTGAAAACTTTAACAAAATTGGCAATCAAATAAAAACGCTCTCAAGCACTTATGAAACTACTCATAAACAACTGAGTGAGGGAAGCGGAAATATACTCGGAAGAGTTGAAAATTTAAAAAGATTGGGTGCAAAAGCATCTAAAACTCTCAAAGATTCTAAAATAGAATTTCAAGATTTTGATGATAGCATTGCAGAGGTGATTATCGTTGATGATGAAGAGTTGCTCTTGGATAATAAAATTAGCTAGCAATTTTAAACCAAAATCATCTTATTTACATTTTATTTCTAAATGGTCGATATAATTCTGTTTATATGGGGCTGACCTGGTTTCGACGGGATCAAGTAGCTTCTAATTGCATGTCGGACTGAGCACTTCCGTTACGCGGCTCACTTTGCTTAAACGCAAACAATACAAATTACCGCCCAGCTTACGCAGTAGCATAAGTTTTAACCCCTTCCACTAAGACTGGAAGGCGGGCTGCTTCACCTATGGACTCTAGATAAATAGGACTCGAAGTATAACCCTTATGTAGATATACTTTATGTTTGTCTCGAACATGAAATGAACTCAAGAGGCTCGTCTTGCGTAGCTTTGTAAGTTGTGTGAAGCAAGATTAAACTCAAACAATTTTTCTAAACATGTAGACGTTAGGAGTAGCGTGGTTTCGGACTGGAGTTCGATCCTCCACAGCTCCACCATCAAAAAAATTTCTTCTATAAAATCATTATTTTCATTTTAACAACTCCTCAGCACTATTTTTGTATAATCGCATTTAAATTTTCCAAGAAGGTATCCCATGCGCGGTTATAAAATTTTTGCCGGTTCTGCCAGCATAGAATTTGCAAAAGAGGTTTGTCAAATTTTAGATGTTCCATTGGCTAAGGCTGATATTAAAAAGTTTAGTGATGGTGAAATCTCAGTTCAAATCTCTGAGAGTGTTCGCGGTCGTGATGTGTTCATCGTCCAATCAACCGGTGCTCCATCAAACGACAACTTAATGGAACTTCTAATTATGACGGATGCTCTTCGCCGCTCATCTGCTTCAAGCATTACAGCTGTTGTTCCATACTACGGTTACGCAAGACAAGACCGTAAAGCTGCGCCTCGTGTTCCTATTACTGCAAGATTAGTCGCCGACATGTACGAAGCAGTCGGTATAGACAGAGTTGTTACGATAGACCTGCATGCAGGGCAGATTCAAGGCTTTTTCAACATCCCTGTTGACAATCTTTACGGTTCTGTAACTTTTGAAAACTATATAAGAAGCAAAAATCTTAAAAACCCAATCATAGCTTCTCCGGACATCGGCGGTGTTGCGCGAGCTAGATACTTTGCAAGAAGAATGGGACTTGAGATGGTCATCGTTGACAAGCGTCGTGAAAAAGCGAATGAGAGCGAAGTCATGAACATTATCGGTGATGTAGAGGGCAAGGATGTTATTATGATTGACGACATGGTAGATACTGCCGGAACTATGATAAAAGCGGCTACTGCACTAAAAAACAAGGGTGCCGCTTCCGTTATGGCATGTGCAACTCACGCCGTTCTTAGCGGAAAAGCTTATGAAAATTTAGCTAACGGCGAACTTGACGAGCTAATTGTAACAAACACTCTAGAGTCTAAACCACATGATAAAATCATAGTTTTAACGGTAGCGCCTCTTTTTGCTGAAGTTATTCGAAGAGTTTATCACAATGAAAGTGTAAATTCACTGTTTGCATAACCAAGGGAATTAATTGAAAAATATTAGAAACTTTTCTATCATCGCACATATCGACCATGGCAAAAGTACCTTAGCCGACCGTATTATTCAAGAGTGCGGCTCTGTAACTGAGCGAGAACTCGGCAAACAGATGATGGACACGATGGACATCGAAAAAGAGCGCGGGATTACCATAAAAGCTCAAAGTGTCAGGCTTGACTATGTAAAAGACGGCGAGCACTACATACTAAACCTTATCGATACTCCGGGGCATGTCGACTTCTCTTATGAAGTCAGCAAATCATTGGCTTCAAGTGACGGCGCTTTGCTTATCGTTGACGCAGCTCAGGGTGTTGAAGCTCAAACAATTGCAAATGTTTACTTGGCGATGGAGAACAATTTAGAGCTGATTCCCGTAATAAACAAGATAGATTTACCCGCAGCCGACCCCATAAAAGTTGCAGAAGAGATTGAGACAAGCATCGGCATAGATGCGACTGATGCATGTTTAGTGTCTGCAAAAACAGGTGTTGGAATACGCGCGCTTATTGATGCAATCGTAGATAGAATTCCGGCTCCGGTCGGTGATCCAAATGCGACTACAAAAGCTATCATTTATGACTCTTGGTTTGACTCATATCTCGGTGCATTGGCTTTGGTGCGTGTTTTTGACGGTAATATAAAAATAGGGCAACTTGTAAGACTTATGAGTAACGGCGAAGAGCATCAAGTTCTTGATTTGATGTACCCGCATCCGCTTAAACGCAAAAAAACAAATGTTATAAAAACCGGAGAGATAGGCATAGTCGTACTTGGACTTAAAGAGGTTAGCGTAATCAATGTCGGCGATACCATTACAGATGCTAAAAATCCGGCACTTGAGCCTGTTGGAAGGTATGAGCCGGCTAAACCATTTGTTTTTGCCGGTATATATCCAATAGATACAGACGATTTTGAAAATTTGCGTGATGCACTTGATAAGCTAAGACTAAATGACAGTTCTCTATCTTATGAGCCGGAGACCTCTTTAGCTCTTGGTTTTGGCTTTCGTGTTGGATTTTTAGGTATGCTTCATATGGAAGTTGTAAAAGAGAGGTTAGAACGGGAGTTCAATCTTGACTTAATCGCTTCTGCACCATCTGTTATCTATCAAGTTTATCTAAATAACGGCGAAAAAATCAATGTTCACAATCCTTCAGAGCTTCCGGAAGTTAATCGTATAGACAGAATCGAAGAGCCATACATAAGGGCTACGGTTATTACTCCGAGTGAATATCTCGGAAATATTATAACTCTTCTAATAAATAAGCGTGGCACTCAAACAAAAATGACTTATCTTAACCAAGACAGAGTAATGCTTGAGTATGAAGTACCTATGAACGAGATAGTAATGGACTTCTATGATAAACTAAAATCAATATCTAAAGGTTACGCAAGTTTTGATTATGAGCCGATTGAGTTTAGGGTTGGCGACCTAGTGAAGCTTGATATCAAAGTAGCCGGAGAAGCAGTGGATGCGCTAAGTATCGTTGTTCCCCGCAATCAGGCACTGTCTCGCGGTCGTATTTTAGTTAAGAACATGAAAGAGATTATACCTCGTCAACTTTTTGAAGTAGCCGTTCAAGCTTCTTTGGGTTCTCAGGTTATCGCTAGAGAAACTGTAAAAAGTATGGGAAAAAATGTTACCGCTAAATGTTACGGCGGGGATATCACTCGTAAGCGAAAACTGCTAGAGAAACAAAAAGCCGGTAAAAAAAGAATGAAGTCCATCGGAAAGGTTCAACTTCCGCAAGAGGCGTTTATGTCTGTGTTGAAGATGGACTAAAATGCGATGTTTGATGTGTGAGGGTTTATCTCTTTTACACATCTGCTCCTCTTGCCAAAAAACATTTTTAACCCCATCAATCTACAAAAGAAAAATCCTTAACAATATAGAAGTAATCTCATTTTACAAATACAGCGAAATCAAAGATTTGCTTCACACCAAACACACCGATTTGGGTTACTACATCTACTCCATACTTGCAAAAAATTCTCTTGCGAAATTCGCCGCCGAGTTTGACTACCCAGAAGCTATAACTTCTATTGCCGTTGATGATTATGTAAGTGAGGGCTACTCCCATACGGCGGTTTTAAACAAGGCACTCAAAAGCAGATGCATAAGTCCGCAATTCAGCAAGTTAAGAGCAAAAAACAGAGTTTCATATTCAGGCAAGAGCAAAGAATTTAGAGTGTTAAATCCAAGAGAATTTGAAGTAAATGAGTTTAGCGGCAAAAATGTAATTTTGGTAGATGACATTATTACGACAAACTTGACACTAACTCAGGCAGTTCAAGCTATGCAAAAAAGAGACAAAGATGTTTTATTTTGTCTTACTTTGGCTGATGCAAGTTTAAACTAAGCAGAGGTTTACTATACTCATTGCATAATAATTTATAATATCGGTGGTTTATTGATGCGTTTTCTTGTGTTTTTATTGCTCTTAACGGCTCTTCTTTTTTCAGAAGAGTTATCACTTGAAAATCTTCTAAAAGAGTACAAAAGCTCAGAAGAACTTTATCATGACACAAAAAAAGAGAGTGCCGGTCATGTCACTGTTTTTTCTCGTTCTGACCTAGATAAAATGCAGGCTTATACGCTAAACGATGTCTTAAAAACTCTGCGATTTTTCACTCTCCAAACAAGAAGAAATGGAATGACTACGCTTGTAAGAAGCGGGGAGTCGCAAATGTCAAGCTCTCCTGTAAAAGTTTACATAAATTCACATGAACTAAACTCTGCAACTCTGGGAAATGTTTTAGTTCAATATGGAAAAATGGGGCTCTATTTTATAGACCATATAGAGGTTTATCAATCAGGAAATTCTGTTACTTTTGGCAACGAGCCCGGAACAATGCTGATAAAACTATACACCAAAGAGCCATCAAGAGAAAACTCAACATCAACACAAGCTTCAGTGGATTCGCTGGGCAGCATAACATTGCAAGGAGTTGATGCAAAAAAGTTTGATAACTACTCATACTTGGCAAATGTAGATTTGAGAAAAAACAACCACAAAGATTACACCACGACTAATTCAGAACTCTCCAGAGACGGAGCAAGAGGTCAATTTTATTTTAAATTTTCCAAGGATAGTGACTATGATATAGAAGTAGGTGCCACGCAAGAGAAGTATGATATATTTGGCGGTCTTGGAACGGCGACAATAGACGGGCACACCTATACGCAAGATATATATACACATCTTACAAAATATTTTGAAAACAACTTAAAAATTATGCTGACAACATCTCATGAAAATTTTGAGATATATGACAAAGACAGCATAGCCATTCCAATCCCTACCGTTCCTTTTCAAACACAGCTAAATACCGAGGTGAGCACAGAGGTTTACAGTGCCATTATAGAGAAAAAATTTATAGACGGGAATAATGAACTCTCTTTAGGAGCGCAGTTCAAACATCAAAAATTTAAAATCAATGAATACAAAACAGATGGTATCGACAGAGCAGTAGCCTGGGGACCGAAAGATTTAGACATATATATGATATATGCAGAAAATCTATACAATATAAACAAAAATCATCTTATATCCCTAAGCGCTAAAATGGATTACTATGAAAATGAGTTCTCAAAATCATCGACAGAGCATATACTAAGAGCCGGTTACATTGCACTTCTTGATGATGAGTGGAAGTTTAAACTTTTTGTGATGGATAGTTACTTATATCCTACTTTTATACAAACAACATACTCGCCAAACTATAATGTTAACCCGGATTTAGAGAGTTCTGATATTTTACTGCTCACGGCAGAGATGATTTATAGTAAAGATAACACAACCTTTGGATTTGGCGTCGGCAGAAATGAAACCGATAATGCAGTAGTTTTTAATATGTCGCAAAACAAGTATGTTAATGACACTGAAAAAAATAGTTTTGAGTTAATATTTGCAAATATTGAACATAATTTTGACATAGACAATAAAATAAAAATAGAATATTTCAAACAATACAGAGAAGCGTATTACAGCCCGCGGTTTGGCGCTTCTCTTCAGCTTTTTAACACTGTCGGAAAATTTGACTTCTACAACGAACTAATATATAGATCTGAATATACGAGTATTGACGGCGTTGATATGGCTGAGGGATACGACTACTCGCTTGGAGCAATATACAAACTTAACAAACAAACCGAACTAAAACTAAAAGCAGAAAATATCTTAGACAAAGCCTCAAAAACTTCAATAAGCGGTATTGATGTTTCAACAACTGATAGACGGGTACTACTTACTATGGAGTACACTTTTTAGATGAAAACAGTTAGCATACTATTTTTTTTAACTATTGCACTGTTTGCTTCAGATAACAAAGATATTATGAGAGCACAAATTTTAGAAAAAATAATCTCAAACATCTCTATAAATGAGACAGTAACCGTATGGTCGGACAATAAAGAACTCTTAGCTGAACTTAAAAAGAGCACTCATATAATTACCTCTAATGACTGCGCTAAAGCAACTGTAATCATACTGGAAAATAAAGAAAAAATACACGATGATGCTTGTAAAAACAAACCGGTTTTTGTGCTTGAGTATAATTTATTGAAAGAGCTGCCAAAAAGCTTCGGTGCATTCTTTTGGAAAAAAGGCAGACCGAATATTGTAATAATAGAACCAAGAATAGAATCACAAAATATTTCAGTTTCAAAAGAGCTAAAGGTTTATGTAGAGGAGAAGGTATGGTAAAGAAAAAAGAGTTTATTATATTTTTTCTTCTCTTTTTGCTTGCCCTTTTTTTTGTCTACATCTATAATAATATTACGAAAGCAAAAGATGATATATTTGACCGCATAGAAAATCATCAAATAGAGCAAATTTCATCTATTTTAAAGAATATTGAAAAAGATATACTGGACTCAGCTGAGATAAAAAGTTCCAAAGATTTGTTCTCTCTATTTAACGATGAAAATATGAGGGAAAGTTATGAACGAATCATCTCTCTGATGCTAACCTCAAATGTAAAATATGCCTATATTTTATATAAAGACGAGAAAGATAGATTTAGATTTTTATTAGATGCTTCAAAAACTGACAAGGCAGAGTTTTATCAAAAATTTGATGTAACTCTGAGCGAGTATGAAGCTATTTATAGAGAAAAAAAACCTCAAATTATCAAGCAGCACGACATTGAAAATCTTTACTTAACATATCTCTACCCCATAATAAGCAACGGCCATGTTGTTGGATTGTTTAGCATTGACATTACAACAAATATTCAAAAAATAATTTTAGAATCAATCAAGCCGCTAGAGACTTTTTTTGTCGTTTTAATTATTTTTATTCTTCTTTTAATGGCTATGACTATTATGCAGATTTTTCACTACTTTGTTACAAGAAAAAAGATATTTACAGACACTTTAACAAAAACATTTAATAGAAATTATCTCGAAGAGATATCATCAATGCTAAATCTTGAACACTACTCTTTGGCAATGCTTGATTTAGATAAATTTAAAGCCATAAACGACACCTACGGACATAAAGCAGGTGACTATGTACTAGCTCAAGCAAGCAGAATATTTAAAGACTCAATTAGAGACAGCGACATACTCATAAGATACGGCGGGGAAGAGTTTTTACTTCTTATACATAACCGTAACGATAGTGAATCAAATATAGATATATGCGAAAGATTGAGACACAATGTAAGCAAAGAGCATTTTTATTATGACACAAATGAGATAAAAGTGCATGTATCTATTGGTTTGCACAAACATCCATCCTTAGAGAAAAATATACAAGAAGCCATAAAAATAGCTGATGGAATGTTATATATTGCCAAAAAAAATGGAAGAAACAGGGTTATAGCCTATGATGAATTGGAACACGCAAAAACATCTTCATCAGCATCCTCTAAAGATATCAGTTATGTAAAAGAGGCTCTTGATGACGAGCGTGTGTTATGCTATTTTCAACCAATTTACAACCATAAAAGCGGTGAAATTTTTAAATATGAAGCATTGGTGAGGATTGTGTCAAAAAATAACACCGTAATTTCGCCTATGCAATTTTTACCTCAACTAAAACATACGAATATGCACTACAAATTAACACAAAGAATTTTGCTGATTGTATTTGAAAAATTTAGAAACAACCAAAAGCTTGTAAGCATAAATATAAATTTTTCAGACCTTATGAATCCCGATATTGAAGAGATGATAATTAAAAATTTAAAAAACAATCACCATCTGGCATCTCGCATTACCTTTGAAATACTGGAGAGTGATGAGATTGATGATGTAGAACTTTTCAAACAAAAAATAAACCTTCTTCACTCACTCAAGACAAAAGTTTCTATTGATGATTTTGGAAGCGGTTACTCCAACTTTAAAACAATTATTGATGTTGAAGCCAATTTTCTTAAAATAGACGGCTCTCTTATCAAAAACATTGACAAAAATAACAAAGACTTTAGAGTTGTAAAAAGCATTATACACTTTGCAAGACAGAGCAATATGCAGACAATTGCAGAGTTTGTACACTCAAAAGAGGTTTATGAGAAGCTGTTGCTGCTAGATATAGATTATATGCAGGGGTTTTATATCTCTGCTCCTGAAGCCTCTCTTGTCGAAAGAGAGGAGCTTTTTAAAACAGCTTTTTAAATAATTTATCCACCTTTTCATTTACTTTTTCTATAACTTTTCTACCGGCTTCTGATTTTAAAAACTTCTCTAAATCTACTCTTACTCTTGGAGAGTCAACATCTCCGTTTAAATTTGCACTTATGCCGTCTTTTTTTGCTTGGATGGTTATATCAGAGTCTATCTGCTGAGTTTTTGTATTTAGTTTTGTATCTTTTGTTATAATTGAAGCCTCTTTTGAGCGTAAATCAAGTGAAATAAGAAGGTCGTCTTTATCTATTTTTGCTCCAATATCACCGTTAAAGTTTTCTCTGTACATGTCAAACTTGACATACTGCTTTATCAAGTCGAATATTTGATTTTCTGCAAATACCGCATCTTTTACATGTCCGCTAAATACCCCTTTGCTCTTAGCCATATTGTAATCTAGTTTTGCTCTTAAAGTTGAAGAAAAAAGCTCTCTGTACATCAGCATATGAAGCAGTTGTGTAGTTTGTATGTTACTTAAGTCAGCATGAAAATCATCATTATGGAGTTTGGCATCAATTTTTCCGCCCGCAACTTTTGTATGAAAAGTTAAATCTAAATCTTTTGCTTTTGAGAGTTCTCCATTTGCAACTAATGCACCCCTCATATGTTGGTCGGTTAGAAAAAACAGTTTCCCCAAATCCGCAATATTAATCACATAATCACTCTTTAATGAGCTATCTTCTATGTTGTATTTTGCACTTTTTATATCAATATTTGCTATATTTGAATTAAAATCAACCTTTGTATCAACACTATTGCCATTTAATGTGCTAATTGTAGTTGAGTTAAAAGTTGTTGAGGGCATAGTAGATTTAAACTCATACTTTTTAGTCAGAAATTTTGAATCCAACACGCCCTTTTTTATGGATGTTGTGATTTTTCCATCCAGTTTATCACTTCGTGCATCTTTTATATCTGCATCCATAAAAAGCACTCCATCTGCATAGTGTGGCTCTTTTAACATATATAAAAATTTTGCGATATTAAGATTGGCCACTTTAGCTTTTATTGATGCCGGCGCAAAATCTTTTAAAATAGCTTCAAATATCGTATCTGATGAAGCCATATCACTACTGCCGATAGCTACAAGGCTCTCTTTGGTTCCTTTTAGTGTTCCATTGACTCTAAATGCTCCTCTGACATCTGCGCTTGTTATCGGCTTTAGAACTTCCAGCTCTTTAATATCGAGCGAGTATTTCAAATCTGCATAAAAAGGCTCAGGAACAACCCTTCCTGCACTGCTTATCTTAAAGAGGTTTGATGCAAAATCGTAATTATAATCTATATCATCACCTTTTAATTTTGCGTCAAGATTCATAGAAAAAGGAGTGTCAGAGATGGTTACATTAAAATCACTCTTCATAAATTCCGGATTTATATTTCCATTTTTAGTGCTTAAAACTATATCTCCGTCCATCAGATGCGGAGTTATATTTTTGAAATTTATATCCAAATCTATGTCGGCGGTTGCATATGGATTTTGAGCACCCAAATATAGCAGTGAAGCCAGTTTTGCATCTTTCATCTGAGCAACAATAGAGGTCGGGTTTAAATCAGTCAGTTCAATATGATAGGAAGTGTTGCTCTCTCCGATATCACTTTTACCGTCTATCTCAAAAAAAGCCAAATCGCCCTTTGCGCTTCCATTCGTATAAAATGCTCCTTTGAGCGCAGTTGTTGTCAACGGCTCCAAACTCTCTAAATTTTTAAGAGCAACTTCATAAGAGAGCTCAAAAGCTTGTGAAAACAGAGAATATTTTCCTTTTGCTTTTATAATATTTTCTTTATTAAGTTCTAAAACTACTTCAAAATCACTCATAGTAAATAAAAAAGTCTCTAACTTACTCTCTAATTTTGTTTCTTCTTTTATCTTGCCCTCTACAATGGGTTTTAGCAAACTGTTACCAAGCGGTGTAAAGGCAACTACGAATATAGCTACCGCTAATACTGCCAATATAGCGCCAACTAAAGCTAAATATTTCATTAATATCTCCAATAAATTTGTTTTATAATGATACTATATAAGAAGGGAATAGTAAAAGTTTTTTAATAGATTAATAGTTGATATTATCAGGCTCAACTTTATTAACAAAAAAAATTTAACTTTCACTTGACATTGTTACACTCAATATGTATAATTATGTCATCTTTTTAGATAAGGAGTAATTTAACAGCTATGTCAAAAGAAAACAAAGAAGAACTTCAAAGTGAGCCTCTTGTAAACAAAGAGGAGAGTGTGGAGACATGCGAAGCTGCTGCGGAAGCTGAAGCTGTTGAGAATGAGTTCAACCTGCTGCAGGAGGAACTGGCTTCTCTAAAAGATAAGTATGCTCGTGTTCATGCAGATTTTGATAATATCAAAAAAAGATTGGAAAAAGAGAAATACACGGCGGTCGAGTACGCAAACGAGAAATTTGCCAAAGATATGATTCCTGTTATGGATGCGCTTCAAATGGCGCTCTCTTCCACATCAAATGTAATAGACCCGACAGAACACCAACAAAAATTAAAAGAGGGTATCGAGCTTACGCTAAAGCAGCTCACGACCGCTTTAGAAAAACATGGTGTAACAATGGTTTCTCACAATGAGCCTTTTGACCCGAATATTCACAATGCTATACAGAGTGTAGATAGCGATACTGTGGAGAGCGGACAGATAGTTCAAACATTTCAAACAGGTTATAAGTATAAAGAGAGACCGTTGCGTGAAGCGATGGTAGTAGTAGCGAATTAACATTCGTTCATATAGTTTTACATAATTTTCTATATGTTCTCTTAGGCTTCACCGCGGGTGCCCCAAAGCTAAAGCTTTGACCCTTCGGTTGCAGAATCGTTCACATTATAGAAATTATTTAAAACAGAAAAATTCTAACACGAAAGTGTTTAACTTCAGTGCCTTAGCGGCTAGCGAAAGCAAAAGGGACTTGTTTCTTTTGCGACAAATAAGATGGAGGTTTCCTTCATTTTATTTTATGAAATAAAATCAAATTAAGGAATAAAAAATGAGCAAAGTAATCGGTATAGATTTAGGAACAACAAATTCATGTGTTGCGGTTTATGAGGGCGGTGAGGCAAAAATCATCCCAAACAAAGAGGGTAAAAATACAACTCCTTCAATAGTTGCTTTTACGGACAAAGGTGAGGTTTTAGTAGGCGACCCTGCGAAACGACAAGCAATCACAAACCCGCACAAGACTATCTCTTCTATTAAGAGAATTATGGGTCTTATGATGAATGAAGAGAATGCAAAAGCTGCTCACGACAAGGTAACTTACAACATCGTAAACAAAGACGGTATGGCGGCTGTTGACGTTGCGGGTAAAATATACACTCCGCAAGAGATTTCGGCTAAGATTCTAAGCAAGCTTAAAGAAGACGCTGAAGCTTACCTTGGTTCTACTGTAACTGACGCAGTTATTACAGTTCCTGCATACTTCAACGATGCACAAAGAAAAGCTACAAAAGATGCTGGAACAATCGCAGGACTTAATGTTCTTCGTATCATCAACGAGCCGACTGCTTCTGCACTTGCATATGGACTAGATAGCAAAAACGATGAAAATGTGCTTGTTTATGACCTTGGGGGCGGAACATTTGATGTTACTGTTTTAGAGATTAGCGAGGGTACTTTTGAAGTTCTATCAACTGACGGAAATGCGTTTTTAGGCGGAGACGATTTTGATAATAAGATTGTTGATTACTTAAACAGTGAGTTCAAAAATACACACGGTATTGATCTTAAAAATGACAAAATGGCTCTTCAAAGACTTAAAGATGCTGCTGAGAATGCTAAAAAAGAGCTTTCAAGTTCAACTGAAACAGAGATTAACCTGCCGTTTATCACTATGACGGAAGCTGGACCTCAACACCTTGTTATCAAGCTTACTCGTGCTAAGTTTGAGGGTATGATTGAGACTCTTATAAAAGAGACTATCGACCACATCAAAACTGCTATGAAAGAGTCAGGGCTTGACAACAACGCTATTAAAGAGATTATCATGGTTGGTGGTTCGATTCGTGTTCCTCTTGCTCAAAAAATGGTCTCCGACTACTTTGGCGGTAAAACTTTAAACAAAAGCGTAAATCCTGACGAAGTTGTTGCAGCGGGTGCGGCAATCCAAGGCGGTGTTTTAAGAGGAGATGTTAAAGATGTACTTCTACTTGATGTTACTCCGCTTTCACTAGGAATTGAGACTTTAGGCGGTGTTGCTACTAAGATAATCGAAAAAGGGACAACAATCCCTGTTAAAAAATCTCAAATCTTCTCAACTGCTGAAGACAACCAGCCGGCTGTTAGCATCTCAGTTGTTCAAGGTGAGAGAGAGTTTGCAAAAGACAACAAATCTTTAGGTCTTTTTGAACTGGGAAATATCGCAGCTGCTCCAAGAGGCGTGCCACAAATTGAAGTTACTTTTGACATAGACGCGAACGGTATTTTAACTGTCAGCTCAACCGACAAAGGTACAGGCAAATCTCAGTCAATCACTATCAGCGGTTCTTCTGGACTAAGCGAAGATGAGATTAACAAAATGGTTAAAGATGCAGAACTTCACAAAGCTGAAGACTCAAAAAGAAAAGAGCTTGTTGAACTTAAAAATCAAGCTGACGCTCTAATTGCACAAACTGAAAAATCTTTAGGCGAAATAGGTGATAAAATCAGTGCTGAAGAGAAAGCAAAAATTGAAACTTCTATAACTGAGCTTAAAGAAGTTCTAAAAGATACAAATGCAACTAAAGAGCAGATTGAAGCAAAAGTAAAAACTTTAACAGAAGCTAGTCATAAAATGGCGGAGCAGATGTATAAAAAAGAGCAAAGCGGCGAAGCAGGAAGTGCTGATGCTTCAAAGAAAAAAAGCGACGATGATGTAATCGACGCTGAAATAGAGTAAAAAAATCCCCTCTCACACAAAAATGTGTGGGAGTTTTATTAAAATATACGAAGGAATCTTGTGTTTTACAAATACGCTGTTTATGCCATTACCCTATCTCTGCTGTTCTCTGGATGCAGCTCATCAAAACAAGATTTATTAAGCACTCCCCTAAAGAGCAACATAAAGCCTATATCTACGAGCAAATATGTCAGTAAAAGCGGGTACTATTTTGTATTGGTTGAAAAAAATAACAATATTTGGAAAATAGTTGATATAAAAGATACACCGATAGAAAACAGAGCAAAGGCAAATCAAGAGATTCTTAGAGTCAATGAATCTTACAGCGAGATTCACCCATATTTTGAAAAAACAAATATTAATTACAATCTCTCCAAATATACTTGCAACAATTTCAACAGTATAGATAACTACACTCCGTGTACAAGCACTTTGTCAACTATTTTTCCTGATAAAAACATTTTTAGCTTTATAAATTTCAAGTCAGCTGCTCCTAAATATAAATTTATCGATGAAAAATTAATCGATAAAGCTGTAAAAGAAACCAACCTCCTTAGCGCCATTGAGAGCAAAAAAAATATTTTTGAATATGAAGAGAGCGAACACTCGTTTCGCCAAGCAAAGACAATCGAAGATTTTAGTGCATTTATAGAAAAATACGCATACCTTAAAGATGCGCATCAGCTTATTACACTGGCTATACAAAACCGTGATGCTATGATAGAAAAGAAAAATATTGAAGAAGAGAAAAAGAGAAAAGAAGAGGAGCGATTAGCAAAAGCTAATGAGCAAAGAACTCAAATACGCGAAAAACAGCTAGAAAAAGAGACCTCAGAGTTAGAAAAGATGGAGCATAGAGCTATGCAAAATTTTACAAAAAATGTTGAAAAATTTAGAAAAACTCTAAAAAGCGGGGTTGAGACTAATTGTGGTCAAATAATTGAAACCAAAGGTTCATCCGTAAAAGTTCATTTTCCGGTAAAGAATCATGGAGACGAACACTGGATAGACTCTAATAAACTATTTCCAAAAGGTCACGGCTGTCGCTTTGTGAATGGCAACTATATCGCACCGGCTACTTTTTAAAAAATCTATTTAATTTGCTGTTTAACACAATTTTTGCCAGATTTTTTTGCCAGATATAGCGCCTCATCTGCTCTATTTACGGCACTCTTTAAATCATCTTCTTCATTAATTTGACAAACTCCAAAGCTGGCACTGATTTTTCCGACACTATTTATCTCCAGCTCTTCTATATATTTTCTTAATTTTTCCGCCAATATAGTTGCGTTATTTATACCTGCACTCGTGAGCAGTATAACAAACTCTTCACCGCCCCATCTACATACAATATCTATATTTCTTAAATTTTTTATCAGAGTTTGAGAGATTTGGACTATCACATCATCTCCGACATTGTGTCCATATGTATCATTGATTTTTTTAAAATTATCTATATCCACCATTATCAGCGACATTTTATGTTCACCCTCAATCATAGCTTCAAATGATGATTTATAAAGCTCGGTGAATTTATAGCGATTGTAGAGTTTTGTCAATGGGTCTCTGGATGCTATCTCTTTGTATTTTATATTTTTCTTTACCAAAGCTGTATTAATCTCACTAAGCTCATGCTGATACTCTTTTGTTAAAACAGCCCATCTGGAGTATGTTGTGGCGATTAACTCTTTTTGTGAAATTACTCCTGACATTTTTCCGTCATCATCAACGACTACAACTCTTTTATAATGTTTTTGTTTTAAAAAATCCAAAGCCTCTTTGACGGAGCAATTTTTACTTATTGTTTCAACAGGTGTTGACATATATCTGCTAATCGGCAAATTTAAATCTTCATTTTTTTCAATAACTTTTAAAACATCTTTAGTAGTAAATATACCTATCGGTGTAAAATCATCAATAACTATTACACTCTCAAATGAATTTTTGGCCATTTCATAAAGTAAATCTGTTGTTTTTACATCTTTTCCTATCCATTTTGTTCTTCTGCTAAGTTTTAAAAAATCAAGAAGGCAAAAATTGTCCATAAGAGTATCGGGGTCAATGCTGCTTATAATGTCAGTATGAGAGATTAATCCATACAGCGAGCCGTCATCATTGGTAGCGCATATATACTCTACTTCACAGCTTAAATACTCTAGCGTATGTAAAATATTTTTATCTCTGTTTAGCGTCGGTATCTCTAAGAGTTCTAAATTTTTCAGAGAGCTGTTTAAATCTATTTTTTTGGCTTTTATATTCAAAATATCTGAAACCCTTAAGATGCGATAAACATTATCATCTATAATAACTATGTTTCTATGCTCGTGTTCAAACATCTTTTTTATAGCGCTAGAGATTGTATTGTTTATCTCTATTGACACAACTGATGTTGTTGCTATGCTTCCTATTACCGGAAAAATCATACTTTAGTCCTTTTTAAATAGCGTTTAATGCTTTTTGAATTTTTAAAGCTTGAACATGCTCTTTTACATCATGAGCTCTAATGATTGACGCTCCGTTTCTTAGGGCTTCCAAATGGAGTGCTAAAGTTCCGGCAAGTCTATCATCAACAGATGAGGGTGAAATTTTATCTATCATTGACTTTCTTGAAGCACCTATGAGGATAGGTTTTCCAAGCGTTAAAAAGTGTTCTAAATGTTTTATCAGCATCAGATTATGTTCTAGAGTTTTTCCAAACCCGATTCCGACATCCAAAACTATATCTTTTACGCCCAATGACTCTGCTCTAATAATTCTCTGCTGAAAAAAAGAGTAAACATCGCTCAAAATATTTTCATACTCCGGTTTATCCTGCATCGTTTGAGGAGTTCCCTGCATATGCATAATAACAGCTCTGGCACCGTTGCTCGCACAAAGTCTTGATACCGCATCGTTTGCAAGTCCGGTAATATCGTTGACAATCTCAAATCCGCTCTTTAGGGCGCATGATATTACATCAGGCTCAGAACTATCTATGCTAAATTTTACTTTGTTGTAAAACTTCTCTTTTTTAATTATCTCAAATATCGGTCTTACTCTTCTCAG
The DNA here is from genome assembly GCA_001829675.1 of Sulfurimonas sp. RIFCSPLOWO2_12_36_12. Lineage (GTDB taxonomy): Bacteria > Campylobacterota > Campylobacteria > Campylobacterales > Sulfurimonadaceae > Sulfurimonas. Next base: position 25,590 of record MIBZ01000045.1, read on the forward strand.
CTCTTCATCTTTATCTACATAGGGAGAGGAAGGAGCAGATGAAACTCCACCGATATCTATGATGCTCGCTCCATCTTCTATCATCTTTTGTATCGCTTCTATAACGCCGGCCTCTTTAAATCTTGAAGCTGCAAAGAAGCTGTCGTCATTCGCATTTATAACGCCCATTATCTCAACGGTTGAGGGTTTTTTAGCTTTTAAAATATCTTGGAGTTTTTTAGCCACCTCTTTTAAGCCAAAAGGTTGGAGAAGCTCCTTTTTGCTAAGCGTCTGCAGCTGTCTTGAAGTGGCAACAAGTATGCAATCTACATATGGGGTTTTTGCGACGACTGTTCCGCGAGGCACTGCCAAATCTGCCCCGATGCTAAGCGCATCTTGTTTTAAAATATTTGCTCCACCGACATGCAACTCTCTTATGTAGATAGTATGGTGCGTTGCTTTTGAAGCTAAGATACCGACTCCGCCACTATCAACGCCCAACTCCTTTAAATATTTTTCTATATTTATATTGTTTGATAATAGTTCAAGAAGCACTTTTTTCTCCTGCAAAGCTCATAATTATCATGGCCAAAACGCTTTGTGGTCTTGAGTTTAACTCCAACAACCTATAGGCTTTGTCAAAATTTTCTAGTTGTGAGGTAGTCAATATAAGTTTTTCTATAACCGTTGCTCTGTGATAAAGTGCTTCTATTAAATCTTTTGCCTCATTTTTTTTAGCTCTTGCATTTGTTTTTAAAAACTCAAAAACCTCTGCATAGTTTATTTTGGAAAGATTTAAGCTAATCTCTTGGGTGGTATGCACTGTTTCACCCTTAAAAATCGGCAAACGAGAACGAACGGTAGGAAGCAGGTTTGATTTTGTCGGCGATATGATTATAAACTCTATGTTTCTAGGAGGCTCTTCTAATGCTTTAAGGAGCGAATTTTGAGAAATTGAGTTAAAATTATTTGCACCCAAAATTATATATTTTATTTGTGATTCACTGATGTAAGATTCTGCAACAACAGCTTTTGCATGCTCTATTTTAAACTCATCTTCTATAAAACCTACAACCCTGCTTGGTTTTAACTCTTCTTTTAATCTCTCAAACTCTGCTTCTATGTTTGTAGAGATTACAATATGGCTCTTTTTGAAATCATACGCTAACATCAACTTCTCCAAACATCGCCGCATTTAGAGATGCGTCAAAAAGGCGGTAAAGTTGCAGTAATTTTATGTCTAATGCTTTATCGTAAGATTTTAGATTGAATGCGTTTAAATAATCCTCATCAAAAATCCAAAAATAACTTGTATCTTTTCTTTTGGCTATGTCGGCTCTCTTGTCATTGCCTCTGCCGATGTACCAAAAAAAGTACTCATCTTTATGTGCCAAAGATATCATATCTTCAACCACATCAATCATCTCTCCGCCACTGACGCTGTTGTAGTGCTTATACATACTGTCTATGCTTATTATTGGAAGCAGTGGACGATCCATCTTTGAAGAGTTTAAAAAGTCAAGAATATATGTCTCAAGCCATTTTCTCTTCTCATCGGTAATGAGGATAATCGTTTTACCGTCTAGTATCTGTTCCAGCGCTTGAGATGTTGTCGTTGTCCAGTCGAAGCGCTGCTCTTCCAGCCAACTAAAACAACCGCCCTCTTCTCTGATGGCATCCAAGCTCCATTGAGCAAATTCCTGCATAAGATTACTTATCTAACTCGTAAGCATTGTGAAGAGCTCTAACTGCCAGCTCTGCATATTTTTCAGCTATTATCATAGATATTTTTATCTCTGAAGTTGAAATCATATTTATATTTATATTTTCGCTAGCCATTGTTGAGAATGCTTTTGCAGCAACGCCTGTATGAGATTTCATACCGACACCGACAATTGAAACTTTACAGATGTTTTCATCATAAGATACTTCGTCAACCTCAGACTCTTTTACAAAACTGTCCATTACGGCTTTAGCATCGTTTAAATCACTAACAGGAACTGTAAAATCTATATTTGCTTTGCCGTCATGCCCTACATTTTGAATAATCATATCGATATTTACATTGTTGTCTGAGAGTTTAGTAAATATATCCGACGCTATTCCCGGTCTGTCTTTTACTCCTACCAATGATACGCGAGCCTGATTTTTATCCAACGCAATTCCACTTACTAACGGTTTTTCCATGATATTTTCTTCCTTAGTTATTAATGTTCCCTCTTCATCTGAAAAGCTTGTTCTTGTTACTAGATTTACATTTAATTTTTTTGCTAATTCTACCGAGCGGTTTTGAAGTACTTTTGCACCTAAACTTGCCAATTCCAACATCTCATCATAAGAGATATGTTCTAATTTTTTTGCTTTTGGCTCAATGCGCGGGTCAGTTGTAAAAATTCCGCTGACATCCGTGTATATTTCACACAAATCAGCTTTAATCGCTCCGGCGATTGCAACAGCGCTTAAATCACTTCCTCCGCGACCAAGCGTAGTTACATTTCCATCTTGAGACACACCCTGAAAACCTGCAACTACCACTATTTTGCCCTCTGCTATGGCTTCATTCATGGCAATAGGATTTATTACCTCTATACGGGCTTTTGTATGGATATTGTCGGTGACTATGCCTGCTTTTCTTCCTGTCATTGATACCGCAGGAAACCCCATCTCACTCAAAGCAATTGCCAAAAGAGAAGCAGTTACCCTCTCTCCGGAGCTAAGAAGCATATCAACCTCTGCGCGAGAGGGATTTTTTGAAAAGTGTTCAGCGTAAGCGACAAGCTTATTTGTCTCTCCGCTCATAGCTGAAACTACGACTACAACATCATTTCCGGCTTTTTTTGTTTTTACTACCCGATTTGCCACATTTTGTATGCGCTCCAAATCACCGACGCTTGTTCCGCCAAATTTTTGAACTATTAACATCTACAATAATCCCTCTTTTTTGAAATAATTTATCACACTCTCATAAACATCTTTTTTAAAACTGGCACTCAAATATAAAACTTCATCTGCAGTTACAAATTTATAGTCACAAAACTCAGGTTTTTCGGTTTCTATATTTATTATTGCATTCTCTTGCAGCTTAACCAAAAAATATCTTTGTGTCTGCCCGATAAAAGGTCTCATAGTCTCTGCAATTCTTGGAGGAAAATCATAAGATATCCACTCAGGAAACTCAGCTATAACCTCAACTTCATCAGTACCTATCTCTTCTAAAAGTTCACGAAAAAGAGCCTCTTTGACCTCTTCTCCTTCATCTATCCCGCCTTGAGGAAATTGCCAAACATCGAGCAAATCATTTCTCTGAGCTAAAAAAATCTCTTTTTTACTTGGATAGTTGTTTGAAACTATTATCATCGCGACATTAGGGCGGTATAAATCTTTTTTACTCATAATTTCACTTCATATAATATTGATGCGATTATACAAAAGATGCTATTAAAATAAACTAATATTGAGTTAAATATTATTTATAATGTGTTACAATTGTGACATTTTTAAAAAAAGAGAAATAAATGAAAGAGTATGTTTTAAAGAGTGATGATTTTTTAGTGTCACAAACAGATGCAAAAGGCATTATACTTTTTGCCAATGATGATTTTTGTAAAATTGCCGGATACGCTATTGAAGAGCTGGTTGGCAAGCCTCACAGCATTGTTCGCCACAGAGATATGCCAAAAGTTGCATTTAAAGATTTATGGGATACCGTAAAGAGCGGCAAAATCTGGAGCGGCTATGTAAAAAACAGCACTAAAGACGGCGGTTTTTACTGGGTTTATGCGACGGTGTATCCGATGTATGATGAGACCAGAAAAGAGCAGACATATATTTCATGCAGAAGAAAACCATCAACTCAAGAGATTCAAGAAGCTCAAGAGTTATATAAAACATTAAGATAGGATTTAATATGAATAATATACAGAGCAAAGCTTCTTTAGTAAGCAACATTATCTTGGCGGTTGTTTTTGCAATTTTAATCGCTTCATTTTTTTTAAGTGACTCAAACATACTGCACACATTACTAGCTCTTGTTGCTCTTGGAGCAGTTGTGGCTACACAAATAATCTCTTCAAAAAAATCTCCGCAAATCAGCAAAATTATTGCTGAATTTGAGGAGCTTGTTGAGTTTAAAAGAAATAAAATCACTATAAACGAGTCGACTACAGATGAGCTTTTAAAAGAGATTAACGGTGTTGTAGCCAAATATAACAAAACTATTTTGGATGATACAAAAGTTGCCGGAGAGATGGTTCTTCTTACAGATAAAGTTTCAAAAGGTCACTACTCATGCAGAGTGCAGGCAGATTCAAAAACTCCATATGTGCATGTACTTAGAAACTCTCTTAACAACATGCTGGGCTCTAGTGAAAAAAACATAGATAACGCAATCCATACACTTCAAAAATTTTCACAAGGCTCATTTTCTACAAGAAGCGAAATAACCGTAGAAGCTAAAATGGCTGAGCTGTTAACAAATATAAACTCACTCGGTCAAGCGCTTGAAGATATGGAAAAAGAGAACAAAGAACATCAAGACACCATAGTTGAATCTTCAAGCAAACTCAACGAAACAATCTCAAAAATTACTCACACTACGATAAAAGAGTTAAAAAATATGATTGGCACTGCTGTCGAGAGAATTCACAATGTTTCCCAAAAAGAGAATGAGATGGTTAACAACCTTCAAACTCTGGTGATTAATGCAAATGAGACAAAAACAATTTTAGCAACAATAGGCGATATAGCTGAACAGACAAATCTTTTGGCACTAAATGCGGCAATAGAAGCGGCAAGAGCAGGTGAACACGGAAGAGGATTTGCGGTTGTTGCCGATGAAGTTCGCAAGCTTGCCGAGAGAACTCAAAAAAGTTTGGCTGAGACTTCGGCTACTACAAATGTTTTGATTCAATCTATCTCTGAGAGTTCTGATGCGCTAAACAAAAATGCCGATGAAGTTAATGATATTTCTGATGAAATCAGCTTGATTAGCAACAAAATGGATGAAATTATCAATACGCTAAATAATCTCTCAAAATAGTAAAAGCTACGCTGATATTTTATACAAGATTATAAAATTCAGCGTCTCTCGGCTCACCGTAATAGTAGCCTTGTATATAATCTACGCCTAACTCTTTAACACAATCCGAGAGCTCTTTTGAACTCACAAACTCTGCAATGGTTTTTATATTTATATTTTTTGCAAAATGAATAAGTCCTTGAATCATCAATCTTGCTTTTTCATCACTAAGCAATTTTGTTATCAGCAAGCCGTCAATCTTGATAAAATCAATATTTAACTTTATTATGTTTGTAAAATTTGAGTAGCCGGACCCAAAATCATCTATTGAGATTTTACATCCGTACTCCTTAATCATTAAAATAAAATTCTCAACCACTTCATAATCGTCAATCTCTTCGGTTTCAACTATCTCAAAAGTGATTCTATCTCCGCCATACTTCTCAAGCCTATTTTTTATATACTCAAGCATCGTTTTTGACTTTATGTTTTCATAGGTCAGATTCATAGATATTTCTGCGGAAGTTTTATCATAAATATTAAAAACTTTTTGCATCATCTGTCTTGTAAAAAATTCAAAGGTTTTATCCTCTAGCGCTACATTTAAAAAGTGATAAGGGGCTACTATTGTGCCATCTGGAAGCAACAATCGGGCAAGTGCCTCATATTTCATTACCGAATCGTCTCTTGAGTCAATTATAGGCTGAAAGTATGGAACAACATACCCCTCATGCAAAGCATCTTTATAGACTTTATGCTTATTTAGCGTCATCTTTTTTAGAATAGTACATTTTGGAGGGTTGTCATATATCTTATAGTTCTCTTTTGATATCATTGCATCTTGAAGAGCGACATTTGCCGTATGGTGAAGATGTTCAGCTCCATAGGCAACTCCGGCTGTAAAATTGGTTATTATATCTTCTCCGTCATCACCGCAGTATGTACAGCTCTCCATGTTGTTAAAAATAGAAAACTGCAAAATTGAGAGATATTTGTCAAAAAATATTCTCTCTCTTACAAGAATTGCGAATTTTTGAAGATTTATACTATATAGAGAAGCCTCTGTTTCTTTAACAAGATGATTTAACTTTTCGCTCTTGTCAACAATGACTTTTTTTGCAATTTCAAAACCGTAAAGCTGTTTTATTGCTTCTATCTGGTTCATATGAATTATAATCAGCATGGCTTCATTTTTCAGATGAGAGATGTCTCTCATTAGAGATTCTCTGTTTGGAAGGTTTGTCACTTTTTCTATTTTTTTAAGATTTAAACCGTTATGCGTAATTTCACTGCAATTTAAAATATTATCAAAAGCCGAAGCTATAAAACTCTTCTGCTCTTCGTCACCTACGGCATATAGCTTTTCTAACTCTGCTAAACACTCACTGACTTTATCTAAATTATTCAAAAGCACACTACCCATAAATTAAATTGACATAACTTTATCACATATAACTTTAATTAATATTAACCAAGTTAATTAAAAAGAAAAATATAGCTATAATGCCACTTTTAGAGCAGGAGAGCAGATTTGTTACTTTACATTCATATCCCTTTTTGTGACTCCAAGTGCTCCTACTGCGCCTTTAACTCCTATGTGGATAAGTTTCATTTAAAAGAGCACTACATGGATGCTTTGCTAATCCAGCTTGAGTTTGAGCTAAAGAGGTTTAATGTTGCTCCCAAAATGATAGAGTCGCTCTTTATCGGCGGCGGAACTCCATCTACCGTCTCGCCAAAACTGTATGAAAAAATTTTTGAGATGTTAAAACCGTATCTGGGCGAAAATATCGAGATAACAAGTGAAGCAAACCCTAACAGTGCCACGAAAGAGTGGCTTAGCGGAATGTTTAATCTTGGAGTAAACCGCATAAGTTTTGGAGTTCAGAGCTTTAACAAAGATAAACTTAAACTTTTAAATCGTGCTCACACGGCTCTTCAAGCAAAAGAGGCAATTTTAAATGCAAAAAAAATAGGATTTGAAAATTTATCTCTAGATTTGATTTATGCAACATTTGGCGATACAAAAGAGCTTTTAGATAGCGACATTCAAACTGCTTTTTCTCTGCCTATAAACCACTTAAGCGCTTATGCTCTTACCATCGAAGAGGGTACACCGTTTGAGTTAAAACCTCATATGTCAAAAGAAAAAATTACACTTACCTCATGGCTCTTTAAAAAAATAACTGATTTTGGTTTTAAACAGTATGAGATAAGCAACTTTGGCTCTTATAGAAGCAGACATAACCTTGGCTATTGGGAGTACAAAGATTACATAGGTTTAGGCAGCGGAGCCGTCGGCAAACTAAACCTAGAGAGATACTATCCGACAAACAGCGTTGAAGAGTACATAAACAATCCGCTCAATATCAAAATAGAATCGCTTACCCCTGAAGATAAAAAGATGGAACAGATTTTTTTAGGGCTGCGTTCTTGTGTCGGAGTACCAAAAACTATTTTAAATAAAGATGAGTTAAAAAAGGCAGAGCTTTTGGTTAAAGAAAAAAAATTAATAATAAAAAATGATACTTTTTATAACAACAACTATCTTTTAGCAGATGAGATTGCACTCTTTATATCATAAATTAATTATTTTTTAGTTAAAATCTCCGTTCATTATAATTTAAGGATTTTTTATGTTTGGTATGGGTTTTACTGAAATACTTGTCATCGCCGTAATTGCTATTTTATTTCTTGGTCCGGATAAACTTCCAAGCACAATGGTTCAAATAGCAAAGTTTTTTAAAAGCACTAAAGAAGTTATTGGCAATATGAAAGATAGTTTTGAAGAAGAGATGAATGTCAAAAGCATGAAAGAAGAAGCTTTGGCATACAAAAAAGAGCTTACAGATGCTACAAACCAAGTAAGAAGTGCAACAGACATTAAAAAAATGGCAGCAAAACTTACAACACTAGAAGATGACTCTTTTTCGTATGAGGAGCTGTTTGATGGACCAAAACAGACAATCAAACCGGAAAACAAGCCCCAAGAGGTAACATTTAAAAAGAGCGATACCGTGCAGCCAGCAAAAAAAATAGAAGAAGACTCTAAAAATGTTTGATGAGATAAGACCGCACTTAATTGAACTAAGAAAAAGGTTGGCAATATCTGTCGGCACTCTTATTGTAATGTTTTTTGTTATGTTCTACTTCCACGAACCGCTTTTGGCATGGATAGTCGCACCTTTAAAAACAGCTCTTCTGGAAGTTGGTAAAATTTCCGTTAACGCCGCTGAAGGAATGGTTACGACAAATCAAGTCGGCGGAGCATTTTTTGTAGCCCTTAAAGTCTCATTTTTTGCAGCAATCCTAGGTTCTATGCCTATCATTCTTGCTCAAATATGGGCATTTATAGCTCCGGCGCTCTATGCGAACGAGAAAAAAATGGTTATCCCTTTTATTCTCGGCGGAACAATAATGTTTGCTGTGGGCGTCTTGTTTGCCTACTATTTTGTTACTCCTCTGGGGTTTGCGTTTCTCATAGAATTCGGTAGTTTTAAATTTACTCCGCTTATAAATATAGAAGAGTATGTCGGCTTTTTTACAAAGATTTTATTTGGTTTTGGAATTGCTTTTGAACTGCCTGTTTTTGCCTATACTTTGGCGCTTCTTGGTATGATAAACGATAGAAATATGATAGATTTTTTTAGATATGCTATTGTAATTATTTTTATAGTTGCGGCAATTCTTACTCCTCCTGATGTTTTAACTCAGCTTCTTATGGCAATTCCGTTGATTTTTCTATATGCCGTCTCCATCTTAATCGTTAGAGCCGTAAATCCTGCCCCTCCGCTTGAAGAAGAAGCTGATGATGAAGATGAAGAGATTGATAACGATATCAAAAAAATAGAGAGTTAATGTGAGTGCCAATGTGCTGCTCACATCTAGCTATGATTTTACGCTTCCCCAAGAGCTCATAGCTACTCATCCCGCCTCTCCGAGAGACAGTGCAAAACTTCTTGTTTATAATAGAAACAGAGATGAAATCACGCACTCACTTTTTTCTAATCTTGAGGAGTTTATCCCTCAAAATTGCGCAATAATCTTCAATGATACAAAAGTTATAAAAGCAAGGCTTTTTGGCAAAAAAGAGAGTGGCGCAAAAATAGAGCTTTTAATCAACAAAGCCCTAAATGCTTATGATGTTAATGTATATATCAGAGGCAAAATGAAAATCGGCACAAAGATTTTCTTCGGTGAAGAGTCCAAAGATTTTGATATGAATCTAGTTGCAGAGGTAAAAGAGTTGCATGAAGACGGAAGCAGAATAGTAAATTTTTACTCATCTACTCCTAGTTCCCAAGCTCCAGCTTGGGAACTAAAAGAGAAGTTGCGTTTTGAAGAGATACTGCCAATTATAGATAAAATCGGACATGTGCCGCTTCCTCCCTACATTCAAAGAGAAGATAACAAAGAAGACGAGAGCGAGTACCAAAGCGTATTTGCACTTAAAGAGGGCGCTGTTGCGGCGCCAACCGCTTCACTCCATTTTACGCAAGAGCAGCACAAAAGAGTATGTTCTAAATTTTCTCATGCCTTTTTAACCCTGCATGTCGGAAGCGGAACTTTTAAGCCTGTCGAGTGTGAAATAATAACAAACCATCCGATGCACTCTGAGTATTACGACATCTCTAATGAAGCAAAAGAGCTTCTAGATTCTGACATGCCAATTCTTAGCGTAGGAACTACCTCTACAAGAACGATAGAGTTTTATACAAGAAACAAAGCATTGCAAAAAGGGGAAGCAAATATTTTCTTGCATCCAAACAACAAGCCATTAAGAGTAAACCATCTTCTTACAAATTTTCATTTGCCAAAATCAACACTTTTAATGCTTGTAGCCTCTTTTGTAGGCTTAGAAAAAGCTCAGGAGCTCTATAAAATAGCCATTGAAAACAGATATAGATTCTACTCTTACGGCGATGCGATGCTGATACTATAATTTTACTACTCTGTTACTAACTATTTTTAAAAAAATGCCGAAAAAACATTTTTTCACTCTCTTTCTACATTAAATATTTTATCTCTAATTGCATATCTGGCATAAACTTCCTTGACAATCTGATAAAAAAGTTATAATATTCACTTAAGTAGTTTCCAAATTAGCTAAATAGGAAAGTACTAAATTGGGTTTTAAATCAAGCTTGTCGTATAATTATGACCTTGCCGTAATACTCAATTTTAACTTTTCAAACAGCAAAGGATTTATTATGGCGCGACTTGTAGTTTTGGGCGGCGGTGTTTCTGGACATACGGCTGCAACATTTGCCAGAGAGTGGCTAGGCAAAGAGCATGATGTGATTGTCATTACACCAAACAGTCAATGGAACTGGATACCGTCCAATATTTGGGTGGGCGTTGGTGATATGCGCAAGGAAGATGTTGTATTTGATTTAGCCCCGGTCTACTCAAAAGCAGAAATTGTTTATGAGCAAGCAAGAGCCCTCTCTATTCATCCGGACGGAGATGAAAACAATCCAAATCCATTTGTAACGGTAGAGTACACAAACGAAGAGAGAAATGGAGAAAAAGCTGAGATAGAGTATGACTATCTTATCAACGCCACGGGACCAAAACTCAACTTTAACGCCACAGAAGGATTAGGACCGGATGAAGGATATACCGTTTCTGTCTGCACGGAAGATCATGCAGTGCACGCTAGCAAAGAGCTTGAAAAAATCATCAAAAAGCTAAAAAACGGCGAAAAGCAGAAGATTCTTGTCGGCACCGGACACGGCACATGCACTTGTCAAGGGGCGGCGTTTGAGTATATTTTAAACATAGAGAGCGTTTTAAGAAGACGAGGCGTTAGAGAAAATGCTCAAATAAAGTGGATATCCAATGAAAGATTTTTGGGAGATTTCGGCGTAGCCGGTGCACATATCAAAAGCAGAGGATATATAATTCCAAGCAAAATCATGACAGAATCTCTCTTTGTAGAAAGAGGCGTGGACTGGATAGTTGGCGCCCATGTAAATAAAATCGAAGCGGGCAGTGTTCACTATGAGCTTCTTGACGGGACAACGGGAGAAGAGGAGTTTGACTTCTCTATGCTTCTTCCTCCGTTTTGCGGTGTCGGGTTAAAAGCATATAGCAGAACAGGAGAGGATATAACCTCAAGGCTTTTTGCTCCAAACGGCTTTTTAAAAGTAGATGCAAATTATACGCAAAAGCCTTTTGAGGAGTGGGATGCAGATGATTGGCCAAAAACCTACCAATCTCCAGAATATGGTAATATTTTTGCAGTTGGAATCGCATTTGCTCCGCCTCATGCAATATCAAAACCGGCACTATCACCCAGCAAAACACCCATCTCACCTGCACCGCCAAGAACGGGTATGCCAAGCGGTATCATAGGAAAAGCCGTCGCCCACTCCATATGCGACATGATAAATGGCAAATCTGACAAACCGACACATGAAGCATCAATGGCGCATATGGGTTCAGCCTGCATAGCAAGCACGGGAAGTGGCTTTTTTTCAGGTACGGCGATGGCGCTTACTGTCTACCCCATTGTTCCCGACTACAAGAGATACCCTGGAACAGGGCGCGACCTTGAGTACTCTTTCGGAGAGATTGGACTTGCGGCACACTGGGTAAAACATATTTTACACCATCTATTTTTGTATAAAGCAAAACTAAAATTCGGCTGGACAAAAATTCCGGAATAAAAAGGATAAGAAATGAAGAAAATAGAACAAACAATCAAACCGTATGACGACAAAACTTTTAACACGATGTTAGCAGGGTCCTATGTGCAATACATGAGAAGTTGCCTAATCTGGCAGTTTGTAAGACTTATAGTTATCAACATAAAAATGTTAAAAGTTGTTGTAAAAAGTCATTAGCACAATATTTGAGTCTTGGATAGTTCCCGCCAAGCAGCTATAATCGCTTCAGCGGCATGAGCAATTTCCTCTTTTGTTGTAAATCTGCCGATAGAGAGGCGCACCGTTCCCAATGCCTCTTTTTTTGAAAGCCCCATTGCTCCTAGTACGCCGCTTATCGCGCCATCCTCTTCATGGCAGGCAGAGCCGACTGAAGCAGCTATGCTCTCTTTTGTGTAGTCGAGCAGCTCCTTGCCTTTTATTTGTGGAAAAGAGAGGCTTAATGTGTTTGGAAGTCTGTATTTAGGATGACCGTTCAAAGCAAGCCCTGGGATAGCTTCTAGAAGTTTTGAGTACAACTCATCACGCAGTTGCCGCAACTGCAAAGACTCTTTTTTTACTAGTTTCGATGCAATACGCGCCGCCTCGCCAATACCTGCAATACCTGGCACATTTTCCGTTCCCGGGCGTATTCCGTTCTCATGACCTGCACCAACTAAAACGGGTTCCATTAAAACACCTCTGCGTACATAAAGAGCTCCGACTCCTTTGCTTGCATAAAATTTGTGCCCCGCTATAGTAAGCAGATCTACACCAAGCGACTCAACCGATACCTCTACTTTACCTATGGATTGGGACGCATCCGTATGAAGCAAAATTCCATGCCGTCTGGTTATCTCTGAAATCTCTTCTATGGGCTGGATTGTCCCTACCTCATTATTTGAATGCATAATGGATACCAAAACCGTATCGTCTCTTATGGCGCTGGAAAGTTCAGCGCTATCTATCCTTCCAAACTTGTCTACAGGCAGAATAGTCACATCCCACCCCTCATCTCTTAGACGCAAAAAAGGCTGGACAACGGATGGATGCTCCACGGCACTTGTAATAATATGCCTGCCGATATGCCGCATAGTGCGAGCACTGCCGCATATTGCAAGATTGTTTGCCTCAGTAGCGCAACTCGTAAATATAATCTCATCCGACTGCGCACAAATCAAGGAGGCCAGATTGCTGCGGGCAAGCTCTACTGCCTCATGCGCGTGAACACCGTAGATATGACCGGAGGAAGGATTGCCAAAATATCTGCGCAAATACAGCTCCATAATATCTGCCACTTTTGGGTCAACTGGAGTGGTGGCGTTATAATCAAGATAAATCGGCATATCCACTTTTTTAGTATCGTTTGTCATGATTTTCCCTTTGATACTCTAATAAAAAATAATATCATAACTATTATTCCTATAAAAATATTTTTCCTTTCTCTATTATTATTTTCCCGCTTAACTCATATTCAAAAACCTTAGCGCCAAATTTAGCCAAAGCCTCATCGTAAGTCGGATTTGCACTGCAAAACTCTATAAAATCGTCCTTTTTTAACGGTTGAATATTTTGACATTTAGAAAATTTTGCGACAAACTCATCTATGTCATAAATAACTTTTGCTTTATGCTCTTTAGCCAGCTGATTTGTAGCGTTACTTTCGCCTAAGCGCTGCGGAAGTACAAAAATCTCTTTACCCATCTTTAGGGCAAACTCAACGCTTCTCATAGTTCCGCTGTTTATATCTGCCTCGCCAACTACTAAAACTTCTCCAAGAGCAACTACAAGCTCATTTCTTACAACAAAGCTCCACGGTGTTGCACTATATCCACTCTCGAACTGACTAAGCAATAACCCGCTCTTTTGTATATCATTTAACAAATTTTTATTTACCAAGGGATAGCGCAAATCTATACCGCATGGCAAAACCGCAATTGTTTCTGAAGCTCCTGCTCCTGTATGTGCCGTTGCATCTATGCCCATTGCCCCGCCGCTTACGACACAAATTCCGTTTTTTGAGAGTGATGATGAGAGCTTTTGAATCTGTTCTCGAGAATACTTTGTCGGTTTTCTGCTTCCTACAATTGAAATCTTCACTCTATTTAACAAATCTAATTTTCCATCGTAAAAGAGCTGCTTAGGGTAGCTTTTCATAGAGAGCAGTTCAGGTATTTCGCACTGAACTAAATTCATTTTACTATAGCCTGTCTATTAAAACTAATTCAACATCACAAAAAAGTCTCTTTGACTCACTTATTGCCGCGATTGTGTTTGCGTGCGGGTGTCCTATGGCTATTGCGCTTCCATGCAATTTAGCCACTTCAATCGCTTTTTTTATTTGTGTTATTATGTAAGATTTATCCATATGATGGTCTAAAAACACATCTCTGCCAATATAATTTACACCATATTTCTTGGCCATCTTCGGTGCTTGCGAATTAGCCGTAGTTCTGCTATCTACAAAAGTTATATTTTGGCTCTTAAGCGTGGATATTAGCTTATTCATAGCAGATTCATTCGCTGTAAATTTACTTCCTGTATGATTGTTTATGTAATCTACTCGCGGAAATAATTTTTTCAGCTCAACAATTCTTTGCGATATTGTTTTCTCTGAATCATCTGTTTTTAGTGTAAAGGGTTCTTCTCTTGTAAAATTCATAGCTTCCATAGGCAAGTGAACCATATAAAAACTCTCTTTAGCCGCCAAATTATGAGAATTCGGTCTTATTTTGCTAGGTGGCAGAAAAGACATTGTAATAGGAAGGTTAAGCCCCTTTATTGCACTGACATGCGATTGAACACTTACATCATCAATGATAATGGCTAATTTTGGCTTAGTGGAAGTTTTTACAATTTCTCGTTTTGGCGGTTTTGGCAATACGGCGTCTTCAACCTCATGCGAAGCATCCTCATACTCAGCTATTGCTTCTTTGGTCTCTTCAACAGCTTTGGCTTTTTCTACAACCTTTGGTTTTTCAGTGACTTTGGGTTTTTCGGTAATTTTAGCCTTTTCAACCGGCTTTATCTCTTCGATTTCCTTCTTTTCTTGAGCAGGCATACTCTCTTTTTTTAGTACCTCTTTGAGTCTATCGCTTACATTTAATTCATCTTTTTTTACAGTTGCTTCTTCAAGCTTTTTAGTAACCAAGACTTTTTTTTGCTCTTTTGCTTGCTCTTTTTTAACTAAATCTTTTTTTGCAGCATCATATCCTATATAGTATCCAACAGCGATTGAACCCATAACAAGCACAATACTAGCCAAACCCCAAGCTATATAAGTTAAAATGTTTGAGTGGTTTTTAGGAGTGGCTTTTCTTCTTTTTGACATTTATTATCCATTAATTATTGATAAAACTATATCCTAAAAAAAATAAAATAAGTAATATATATTGCATATAGTCATATTATCCACTAAAAGCTTTGACTCTTGCCAATATTTATTATTAGTGCTTAAGCATAGATTAGATACAATCCCGCGTTCCTTTCTCTTTGTATCGAATTTTTTCGATATATATACATCCGAAAGGGAAACAAAAGCCTTACATCATTTGGTTGATGGGCAAAATACCAAAGGGAGATTATACTCTATGAGAAATTACGAAAACCTAGTAATCGTAAAACCAACATTAACGGCAGAAGAGATTCAAGCTAGCATTACTGCTATCGAAGAAGTTATCACTTCTAACGGTGGCGAAATAGCTGCTAGAGACACTATGGGTATGAGAAAATTAGCATACCCAATCAACAAAAATGAGCGTGGTTATTTCTATGTAATCTACTACTCAATTGCTCCTTCAGCAATTAGTGAGATTGAAAGACGCTTCCGTATCAATGAAAACCTTCTTCGTTTTGTAACAATCAAATATGATACAAATCGTGAAGTAGCAGCTTGGAAACAGTTAGTGTTAAAAGCTAATAAAAAAGCTTCATCACCTGCTGAAGAGACTAAAACTAGAGAGATTGAAATAGCTCCAGAAGTTGAAGAAGTAGCTGAGGAAACAGCAGAGTAATTGGCTAAAGCCTAAACAAATAAGGAAAATTCATGTATAACAAAGTTATTTTGGTTGGAAACTTAACTAGAGATATTGAACTTAAATACTCACAAGGCGGAATGGGCATAGCAACTAGTTCTATTGCTACAAGCCGCAAATTTACCAGCAATGGTGAAAAAAAAGAGGAAGTTTGCTTTATAGATATTACATTCTTTGCAAGAAGTGCGGAGATTGCCAACCAATACCTTAGAAAAGGGAGTAAAATCCTAGTAGAAGGTAGACTTAACTTTGATCAATGGGTAGATCAAAACGGACAGAAACGCTCTAAGCACTCTGTTGTTGTTGAAACTATGCAGATGTTAGATTCAAAGGGTGGTAACCAAGGCGGAGCGGATGAATATCCGGCTCAACAAGGTCAACCTGCTCAACAAGATTATCAGCAGCCTAGCTATCAACCGCAGAAACCGCAAAGCTATCAAAAGCCAAGCGGACAGCAGATGCCTAACAGCAGCTCTATTCCGGTAATCGACATTGATGAAGATGAAATTCCATTTTAGATATTAGATAAAAAAAGGAAACAACATGGCAGAAAGAAGAAAGTACAAAAAAAGATTTTGTAAATATTGTGAAGCAAAAGTAGATTTCATGGACTATAAAGATGTAGGAGCTCTTCGCTTCTCTCTTTCAGAAAGATACAAAATTATGCCTCGCCGTTTAACTGGTAACTGCAAGCGTCACCAAGACATGATTGCAACAGTTATCAAAAGAGCTCGTGCTGCGGCATTAGTTCCATACACAGTAACTAGAAAAACAGTTGTAACTGCTCCATTTGAAAATTTAAGATAACTTTCATTAAATGCCCATAAGCGGGTGTTTAATAACCTATCTTAGGTTTTTTGGTGCTTTTGCACCGCCCAACTCACCTCATATTTTTTTCATATAAATTTAGGAATATTTTTTGCTACATCTATAGTAAAAAAGTAGCAATATGCATTATCTCTTAACAATTATCTTACTAACGCTTTGCCTTCATGCAAAAACAACCGATTTCTCGATTGTCATAGATGAGCCGTTCAACAATGCGCTTCTTGGCGTAACAGAGGATTATGACCGTTCTATTAGTGCTGTCGGTTTTATTAAAACATATAAAAATAACTCATCAAAATCAGATGCAACATATACAAATGCGTTTGATTATCTCTCATCTCTCTCAAGCGCTCACGGCTCTTTGATTCACTTAGTTAAAGTAGACAATCAAGCAGACATAACTCTTAGAAAATCAATAAATTTACCAAATTTCAGTGAAGCGGTGGGAGTGGCAAAAACTCCGGAAAACGGCTATTTTGTGGGCGGATATACGCTTGATGGTTCACTTGTAGTTTTAAAACTAGACTCAAATGCAAATATAATTTCTAAAGATATATTTGGAACCCAAAACCAAGATAAAATGAACAAAATAGTTCCGCTTCGTGATGGCGGGATTTTAACGGTAGGTTCATCTGTCACATCAAAACCCTATAGCGATAATATTTTTAACGGCGGACTTGGTTTGAATGATGTCTATTTAACAAGACACTCAAGCGATGGAACTAGACTATGGAGTAAAAAATACGGCACAAGCTACGATGATATAGGAGTTGATGCAGCGGAAGCAGACGATGGCTCAATTATGGTGCTAAGTCAGACAAACAGTGAAAAATCAAAAAACATATCCATTATGCGAATTACTCAAAATGGGGATAAAACATGGGTCAAAGAGTTTAAAAATGGCAAAAATATAACTCCGTATAAAATTATTAAACTAAGAGATAACAGTTTTGTATTATCACTCACTCAAGAAGATGACAGAAATAAAGAGCAGATAAAATTACTCAAGATAGATTTGCAAAAAAATATTTTACTTGAAAAAGTAATTTCTACGACCTATGCGAGCGTTCTAAAAGATATAAAAGAGTTTAACGACGGCAAAATTGTCGGTGTCGGGTATGTTCAAGACAGCTATAACACGGACGGACTTGCAATGTTGCTTGACAGTAAATTTTCTATGCTTACCCAAGAGCATTACGGGTCTCAAGAGTATGACTCATTTAACGCTCTTAGCGTGCTTCATAACTCGCAGATAGGGGTTGTTGGAGTTTACACAAACAAAAATTCCCAAGAAACAAATATGTGGATTGT
Organism: Sulfurimonas sp. RIFCSPLOWO2_12_36_12; assembly: GCA_001829675.1. Classification (GTDB taxonomy): domain Bacteria; phylum Campylobacterota; class Campylobacteria; order Campylobacterales; family Sulfurimonadaceae; genus Sulfurimonas. The sequence continues at coordinate 43,406 of MIBZ01000045.1, forward strand.
TAAGCTAAATAGAAATTTGTCTATGGCACAAACATCAAAGACCGAAGCGCCAAAGAGTAAAACATCAAATAAATCAACAAATTTTTATAATGAGCTGTTAAATATATTTAAAGATGAGATAGCGGCAAATAAAATCACTATAAAAGAAGATTTGTCTATAAATTTAATAGATAAAAATTTATATTTTAATGTTGCAGAGTACGAGCTTACAAACAAACAAAAAGAGTTTTTACAAAAGTTTGCTGCTAAGCTTTTGCCATTTTTACATAAAAACAGAGTGAGCATAGGTACGCTTGAAGTTAGCGGCCACACATCAAGCGAATGGGGAACAACTGATTTTTCACAAAGATATATAAACAACGAAGAACTCTCAATGAAACGCTCATTTTCAACACTCAGCTATATATTTAACAACCAAAACAGAGAGAGCCAAAAATTACTCAGCGAGATGATAAAGGGAAGCGGATTAAGCTTTGCTAAAAAAGTAGTGGTTGATAAAAACGAAGATAAAGAAAAATCAAGAAGGGTCTCCTTCAAGATTATCTTGTCTAATTAACTATTTATATTTAGCTCTCAAAATCTTCTGCGTTTCCTTCTCTAAAACTCAAACGAACTTTGTCCTGCTTTAGTTTTTTATAGAGTTTAAATTTAGCTTTTTCCAACTCTTCATCGTTGCATGAAAATTCAGATTTCATTTTCTCATCGCCCAAATTTGCACTATCCATTGCAAAAAGTTTTAACTCTTTCTTTGTCAATTTCGTCTTAAGCGCATTATATAAAGCTTTGTCGTCCTCTATAAGATCAATCTCGTTTAATTTACAAAATTTAGCCAATAACCCTCTAAAACTATTTTCATCGTTATACTGTCTCCAGATACTGTTTTCTAACATTAAATTTTTCCTAATATTTGTGTTAAGTCTTTTGTTTCGACTATTATATTTGCTTCTTTGCGTAAAATTTCTCTTGCGCAAAAAGCGACTCTTGTTCCGGCGTGAGCAAACATTGAGAGGTCATTCGCCCCGTCTCCGCACACTAAAGTTTCCTCTTCCTTAACACCAAGCAGACCTTGCAGACGAATCAACATGTCGCCTTTGGAGTAGTTAAACATCATATCTCCGCCGACAAGCCCTGTAAGTACTTGATTTTTGTGGTGCAGTACATTTGAGAAATCCGCATCATAACCTAAAATATTTTTTGCATATCCGGTTGCACTTCTAAATCCGCCGCTAAAACAGACAACTTTCATGCCTCTGCTTTTTAACTCGGCGATTGTCTCTTTTGCGCCCTTCATATATGGCAGATTATGGCTAATTCTCTCAACTACGCTGTAATGCAGCCCTTTTAACAACCCTACTCTCTGTTGAAGGGATTCAAAAAAATCAAGCTCTCCGTTCATCGCAGCTTCGGTTATTTTGCTTACCTGCTCACCAAGTCCTAGCTCTTCGGCGAAAAAATCTATAGTCTCGCCGTCCATTAGCGTAGAATCAAAATCAAAAACAGCCAATTTCAACATATATTCTTCTCTCTTAAGTTATAATTGCGCAATTATACCCATTTAGGATGCTTTTTGTTTGATGAACTAATAAATAAATTAAATAACGGTACATATATTACGCTTGAGACTACGCCATCTCATTCTCCTGTTTTCTCTCCGATTGTTGAGACAATTGCAGAGCTGGGGCTTGATAAACTAGTAGACGGTTTTACGACAACAGACAATCCTCTTGCAAAACTAAAATACAATTCGCTCTTTGCTGCAAAAATGTTGCAAGATAGATTCAAAAAGCCTGTTATTGCGACAATGAGTATGCGAGATAGAAATAAAATTGCTTTGCAATCAGATTTGCTCGGAGCAAACGAGGCAGATATAAGAGCAATTTTAGCACTGACGGGCGACCCTGCCACAATATCCGACCAGCCCCATACCAAAGGTGTTTTTGAGTCAGACAGCTCACTCCTGCTTGACATTATCTCGTGCTTTAACAGCGGTATTAATTATGCAGGAAAGCCATTTACACACAAGCCAAAAGAGATATACCCTTTTGCGGTTGTAAACTCTTATGCTAAAAATCCAAAAACTCTCCAAAAAAAGATGCTAAAGAAGATAAAACACGGTGCGCTTGGAATCATCACGCAACCAGTCTATGATATCCAAAATGCAAAACTTCTCCTTGAGCTTAAAGAAGCAGCAAACAAAGAGTGTCACAGTGAAAACAAAAGCGCAGAGCTTATCTTGGGGGTTTTTCCTATTACAAAACTCAGAACCGCACAGTTTCTCTCAGCTCATGTTCCGGGGATAAATGTTCCGGAGGAGTGGATAGAAGCCCTAAGAGTTGCAAATGAAAAAGGAGCGGATGAAGAGTACAGAGTTGGATTTGAACTTAGTAAAAAACTATTTTTAGAGTTAAAAGCACTTCACCCAAAACTTC
>MIBZ01000046.1 GCA_001829675.1 Sulfurimonas sp. RIFCSPLOWO2_12_36_12
CGAGTCATTCTTGGACTTGGGAAGATAAGCATGAGATTACGGGTTAAATGGCAAAGATAGACATAACAAATTTCTTTAGCGGCATTTCCTTCTCGGATAGAATAGGTAAAGAAGGTTCCTTTTTCATTGGAAAATCAGTCAATTTATTCAATCCTTCACATTACGGGTATATGTGTCCTGGGCCAGAAAGCGTTTTGATAACTAATACGATTTCAGAAGTAAACGCAAAATCGGTAATAGATGATTTCAACAAAAAGATGTATTTTGCAGATACCGCAGGAAGAATTATGGAGGTAAGTACTGTTACTAATTTGGCGACATTCGGGACAGTTTTCCCCCATACTGTTTCTCCTCATGGGGCACACGCTGGCCCTGCCAAGATAACGGATTTAGTTATTTATAACATTGGGACAGATTTAGACAGGTTAATGTATGCTTGGAATGATGGTGTTGATGGAGATATAGGAGCATACAATATATCTGCTGGTAGCTTTGATGACGATTATATGTCCACCGTTCCTTCAGGAGCTGGTGTATTAGACCGAGTACAACCACATCCTATGTTGCAATGGGGAGAGAATGGTTTTCTTTATATCGTAGATGGAGGGGATATAGAAGCATTTGATGGGAAGAATTCTGTATTTACCGAAAATAAACTTCAACTTCCTTTAGGCTATCTTGCGTATGCTTTGTTTGACGCGGGAGAGTTTCTTGGGATATGTGCAAGAAAAATAATGGTGGATTACGGTACAGATTATAGCGGACTTTTCACTGGCTAGAAATGACAAAAAACAGGCACTTGCAGTTATCTTAGTTGACAGTATCATAAGTGATGCTACGCTAAGTGAACTGTTAAAAATAGACGCTTGTTCGAGTGTTCAATACGCTAGATTATAGACTAAACTACAATCTTCTAAATCTACACACATCATCCAGATGTGTGAGAGATAAACTTCTCTTTTAAAAAAGCTTCTACGCATCATCCAAATTAAAATGTCTATTTAAATCAGCTTTGTAAAGCAGTATAGGAACAATAATCAAAGATGCAACAACGGCTGCAATAGTTCCAAATATAAGAGCAACTCCAAGACCGCCAAATACGGCATCGCCTGCTAGAAGCGTTGAAGCCAGTATTATTGCCGCAGCCGTTAAAAATATCGGTTTGGCACGCGTTGCCGTTGCATATGCAATTGCCTCTGCTTTAGGCATCTTGTTATCTCTCATCAATGAAGCCGTAAAGTCAATAAGCAGAAGAGAATTTCTTGAACTTATCCCGATGAGCGCTATAAAACCGATGAGCGATGTAGCTGTTAGGAAGAATGTGTCGCTGACAAACAAATCCATAATATAGTGCCCGACAATTACGCCGATTATTGATAAAAATGAGCCCAAAAGTATGATGCCGCTTAGTGTGTAGCTCTTATAATAAACTACCATCAGTAAAAAAATAAGTACAAGCGCGGCAATAAATGCAGCTCCTAGTTCAACAAATGTATCAAGAGTAACCTCCATCTCTCCATCCCAGATGAGTTCATATACATTTTTGCTATTTTTATCTATAAGTTTTAGGTTAAAAAGACCGATTTTTTCTATCTCATACTTATCGCTAAAGTTTTTTAGTATTGCATCTCTAGCCTCAATTAGAGGATAAACCTGTGATACCATATCCGTCTCAGCCATAACATTTGTCATTTGGTGGAGATTTTTACTCATAATCATAGGATTTGAATTTTTTGGCACGATAGTTACCAACTCTGTGATTGGCGTCATCATTCCGGCTGAATTCATAAGTTTTAAAGACGAGAGTTTTGCTTTAATTGCATCTATATCTTTTGATGAGAATTTTTTAGATTCAAGGCTAAGAGATAGATAGATTGGAATCTGGTCATTTACTACATCAGAGTTTTTTACAGCTATCTGCATCCCTTCAAAAGCCAGATAGAGTACATCATTTAGCTGTTTTAAGTTTATGCCGGAGAGTGATGCCTTCGTGCCGTCAACCTCTACCTCAAATGTATCATAAATCTCATCTTGCATAACTTCAACATCAACCAAACCGTCTGTTTTCTCAAATACCTCTTTAACTCTGTTTGACAACTCTCTGATTCCATCTGCGTCTTTGCCATATATCTCTGCTACTATTGCCGCTAAAACAGGAGGTCCGGCAGGAGGTTCGACAAATGTAATTGTTGTGTTGTCATATAGCTTGGTACAACTTTCTTGAATAGAAGGTCTTATTCTTTGAACCATAAAGTATGAGGGCTCATCTCTATGATGTTTTTTTGTAAGATTTACCACAATCTCCGCGACATTTTCACTATTTTTAAAGTGTGAGCCTTTGATTAAACCTGCAAAATCAAGAGGAGCACCCATGCCTAAAAATATCTCAAAATTTTCAACATTTTTTTCTTTTTTAATAAATTCAGCCACACACTCCGTTACCCTGTTGGTCTGCTCAATAGAACTTCCCTCGGCAAGAGTTGTGTAGATAGTAAATGTATCGTTATTTTTTCCCGGAAGCATCTTTGCCAAAACCATCTTGCTTGGAGCTATCATCAAAACAGAGAGAACAAAAGCAATAAAAGTCGCCCCTAAGATAAGGTTTCTTTTTTTAGGATTTTGAATGCCCTCAAAAACGGCATTTTGAAATTTTTTAAACATTAATGTTTCTCCTCACTGTGAAAATCCGGTTTTTTTAATATTCTCACTGCCAAATATGGTGTAAAAATGTACGCAACAAAGAGTGAAGCAATAAGAGCAACTGGGACATTCGCGGGAATCGGTTTCATAAACTGCCCCATCATCTGCCCGACAAACGCCATCGGCACCATTGTCATAATAATCGCCAAAGTTGCAATGTTTGTCGGCGGTCCAATCTCATCAGTAGCCTCTATCATGATGTCATCAACGCTTTTGTTTGCAGACTCTTTTGAGTGGTAGTGTCTGTGAATATTTTCTATTACAATAATCGCCGCATCGACTAACAGACCAAGCGATAGTAAAAATGCAAAAAGTGTAATTCGGTTTATTGTCTGTCCGGTTAAATATGCCACAAAAAGCGTAATTGCTAAAATTGCCGGAACCGTAAATGTAACAATGAGAGACTCTCTCCATCCAAGTACGACAATAAGCAAAATAGCGATGATTACAATTGATAAAAGAAGGTGATAAACAAGCTCGTTAACAGCTTCATCTGCTCTCTGCCCGTCATTTCTCGTAATAACATAGCCTATTTCATTTTTGTTTAAAAACTCTTTGTAGCTCTCTAACTCGCTCTTAACCGCATCCGCAATAATGACCGCATTTGTGCCTTGAAGTTTCGATACACTCAATGTTACTTGATTTTGCAGTTGTGAAAAATTTCCGCTCTCATCTTTTTTGCTAATTGTTGCTGATTTAAAATTTTGTATATCATAAGAGCTTGTAACTTTAGCTATCTGTTTTAGATAAATCGGCGAGCCCATGTATTGTGCAATGATAATATTGCCTATGTCATCAGCGCTCTCTATCGCATTTTTTACGCCAAGCATAATTATCTCATTCTCTTTAGTTCTGTTTTTTACAGCAGGAACACTGTATGAGAGAGATTGTACGCCTTGAACTATCTGCCCCATTGAGATGTTGTAGCCTGAGAGTTTGTCTAAGTCGACTTCAACATTAAATTGATGCTTGTTTCCGCCTTTTAACTCAGTAACTGCAACATTTTTAAGCCCGTTTATATGGTGCTGTATCTCTTTTACTCTGTCATAGAGCTCTGTTTTGCTCATTTTCTCATTTTTTGAGTAAAAAGCAACGGAGACAACGGGGATATCTATATCAATATCTAGCGGTTTTATTATGGGGTTCATCGCCCCTTTTGGAAACATATCGGAGTTTTGCATAATTTTGTCGTAAATTTTAAGGTTTGAGTCCTCTTTAGCCTCTCCGATAAAAAATGCGGCATTAACAATACCGACATTATCCATTGCCATGCTAGAGATATTTTCTACTCCCTTTACCTCTTTTAGTTTTCTCTCCAATGGCTTAACTATAGCTTTTTGAATCTCGGCTGCACTTGCTCCTGGAAGTGCAACTATAACGGTTGAGCCGCTTACGACCATTTGCGGATTCTCTTCGCGAGGCATTATGCTAAGTGCCAAATAGCCGATAGAGAGTAAAAATATACCAAGAACAACGGTAAGCGGATTGCGTAAAAAGCCGGATGCTAATTTACCCGCAATATCTGTCGGTTTATAACTATTCATATTATAAACCTTACTCAATTACTACGGTAGCGTACATACCGGGATATATTGATTTGTACACATTTTTAAATGAAATTTTTATCTTAAATGAGTGTGTCATCGGGTTTGAACTTGGTATTATGGCACTTACTGTTCCAATGGCTTGTATGCCTTGTGATGGTATGTTGACTACCACTTTTTTACCCTCTTTGATACGGCTTAGATTGTCTTCGGATATTTCTGCAGATATTTTAAGATTTGTTAAGTCTGATAGCTCAAGTGCCGGCATCCCAGGCATTGCCATCTCGCCGACTTTGATATTTATACCTACAATAACACCGTCATTGGGCGCTTTTATATTTAAGTAATGATACTGATTTTTTACCTCTAAGAGTCTAGTCTCCGCCTGAATAACCTGTTTTTTTGCAATATCTATCATGTTTGCCAAGTTTTGCTCACTAAGTGCAAGATTTTCAACTTCAAATTTTGAAACCATATCTTTCTCAAGCAATCTTTTATGTCGCTCAAGATTTAACCTCACATTCGTATACTGGTTTTGATACATTTGAAGAGAGAGTTGAGCTTGTGAAATGCCTAATTCTACTTGGGTAAGGGCAGAATCAATCTCTTTTGAATCAATTGTATAGAGCAAATCGCCTTTTTTTACTGCGTCGCCCTCAGAGACCCTTACATCTGTAACAAATCCCATAAAACGGCTTGTAATCATCTTTCTGTTATCGCTTATTACGCTCCCTGAGAGTGTTATGCTCTCTGCTGCGAGTAAAGCACCAAGGGTTAAAAGCAGTAATAGTTTTTTCATTTTTGTTCTCCGTTTGCTAATTTTTCAAGTGCGAAAATTCTCTCATTTCGCCTGTTTATAGTCTGTTGCAACTGCAATATTTTTTGAATCTGTTCTGATTGTTTGATTATAACATCGCTCATCGAAGATAACTTCTCTTTATATCTTGCTTCATAGTTTCCATAAATCTCATCAGCTAAAAGAAGTTCTTTTTTCAGTGACTCTATATCGTTGTTTAAACTATCTATCTCAGTTCTTATTTTTTGAGTTTGAAGCTCAATACCGCTGTTTGCAAGTGTTACTTGAGTTTTTGTTTTAATATATTCAAGTTTAGATTTTTCAATATTTGCACTGTCTATGCCACCGTTAAATATATTGAAAGTCAGCCTTGCTCCGAGCGTGTATGACCGGTGGTCGTCTGCTTCGCCTAAAAATTTGTCATCAGCAGTTGCAACTTCTGCAAAAGCCCCAACCATAGGATAGTATGAAGATTGTGCAACATCAATCATGCTTTTTTTTACTTTAAGTCCGCTGTTTGCTTTTTGAATATCTAGGTTGTTTTCCAGTATTTCACTATTTGAAAAAGATGGTATATTTATCTCTAATGAGGGCGTTTTAACAGATGTTACTCTCTGGTTTAGCAAAAAGCTTATGTAGTGGTAGAGGAGTTCTTTGTTTGATTCCATTTGAGAGATAAGTCTCTCAACATTTCCTTTTTTTGCCTTAACTTCAAGCAGGTCAATTTTTTTTGCATATCCAACTTCAATCATCTCGTTTGTCGTAGTTTCTAGGGTTTGTATATTTTTTAAAATGACATTTAAGTTTCTAATAGACTCTTCAAGCAGTGCCATGTCGTAAAAACTTTTTCTAATCTCATAAATCTTTTCATTAATTACTTGAGATTTTTCCAGCTTTTTAATTTTTGTAACCGACTCCATAATATCTTCATAGCTTGATATTTTAAAGCCCGTAAAAAGAGGAACTTCGTATTTTAGTTTGCTTTGGAAGTAGTTTCTTGAGTCTGGGTAGTTTAGGTCGTTTGGTTGAACCGTGAGGATATCGGTAGTTCCAGGAGGAGGTGTTAAAAAATCAGCAAAGCCGAAATCTCCAAAAGTCGCCTCTCTTGAACTTAGTTTAAAACCAAAAACATTTCCTGCATCATCGGAGTTGGAAAAATCTTGAATAAAATCAAGCTTGCCGTAATGATTTCCTGAAGCGATTTTTGCATCTTGAAGTGCTGTTTCTATCTCTATTTGGGCAGTTTTAATTTCTAGGTTTTGGGATTTTAAAGTCTCTATTGCCTCTTCTAAGCTCATTGATTCTGACGCATTTAGTAAAGTGCTATTTAAAAATAACGCTATAAAGATAGAAATAAATAAAAATTTCATAGTTATCCTTCGCTCTATTAAGTTAAGTTGAGATTATAACATATATTTTATTTGATTATGTAAAAAAGTAGATGCAATTACATAAAAACTATAATAACTTAAGAGCCATATGAAGATACTCCTGATTGAATCCATTTATCATCTCAGAATCCCGCATCATCATTTTCAGGGCATTAAAAGAGGTAAAATTTTTTCTATGTGGTCTGCTGTTTGTTAGGGCATCAAAAACATCACAAATTGCCAAAATAGAAGCAAAATCACTTATCTCCTTTCTTGTTCGCCCTTCAGGATAACCGGTACCGTCATAGCGCTCATGATGATGCATAACCGCAGCTATGATGTATGGGTCATGGATATGATTTTGTTTTATAATTTCAACGCTGTATAGAGGGTGCTTTTGTACTAATTTGTTCTCTTGTGGAGATAATGGAGTTTCTTTGTTTATTATGGCAGCGTCAATTTTTTTGAAACCTACATCGTGCAGCAGGGCGGCTGTGCCCAGTTGCAGTAACTGTTCGTCTTTAAATTTAAGCGCATTGCCAAGAGTCAGGGCATATATCGCCACATGAAGTGAGTGGTTTTTTAGCATGTTTTCATTTATAAAATAGGGCATTGTATTTCTTATAAAAATCTCATCATATTTGATTAGATAAATTATTGATTTGACAATTAACTCAACGCATTCTAGGTTTATTTTGTTGTCTTTATTGCTTAGATAGATATCAAATAGTTGAGAGTTAACATCATAAAGCAGTTGAACTCTTTTTTGTATGTTGTCTTTGTTGTGTCTAATATAGTATTTGAGGCTCTCACAAGAGAGTATCTGTTTCTCTTCATCTTTTTTGGCTATATACAAGCCCTCTTGCTTTTTTAGTTTATCGTAAAGATTTTCAGACAACACCGTTCCGGCTTCTATAATGATTATGTAACCGTCTTCTTTCTTTATTAAAATGTCAAAAAGCACAACCTCACCGACTGCCAATGTGTTTATGTCAAACAAAGTATAAGAATTTGCATAATTTAATTTTGTTTTTATTATTTTCATAGTTAGATTATATCGAATATTATCTATTGCTAAAGCATTATTTTGGTAGAATTATCTTTTAATAAAGGGTGAATAAATGCAGGTATTAGTAGATTCTCTTAGAATAAAAGGGAAGATTTATAAAAAAATGCTGGAGATTGCACCAAAAGAGCTTGGTGTAAGAAACAAGATAAAAATATACAAAGCTACTGATATAACCGGCTATTTTTGGGCGATTTTTGCTGTAAGTCAAAAAAGTAAACTGCTGATGAAAGATGTTCATAAATTTGAAGAGATTTATGCAAAGTTGGTTATTTTTTGCGGTCATAATTTTAAACACAAAATTATTTTCATCGATGCACCGCTCTGTTCAAAAGCCAAAGAAGCCTTCAAGCAGCAGGGCTGGAAAATACAATAATGCTTCTATGTGATATCGGAAACAGCACCTATCATTTTTTAGACAAAGACAAAGAGTATAAAAAAGATGTAAAGCTTTTTGACCCATCAACTATGAAAGAGAAGATTTTTTACATTTGTGTAAATCCGCATGTTAAAGAAGTTTTAAAGCAGTTAAAAAATTGGATTGATTTGTCGCTTTATGCAGATATGAGAAACTATTATGAAACTATGGGCGTTGATAGAATTATGGCATGTGAAGCAATAAAAAACGGCGTAATTGTCGATGCGGGAAGCGCTGTTACTGTTGACATCGTAAAAGAGGGAAGATTTGAGGGCGGTTTTATCTATCTTGGAGTAAGAGCCATGAGTGAAGCATATAAAAATATATCGAGCGCGCTTGAGTACTCATTTAACTTTGAGGTGGATTTGGATAAAATGCCGAAAAATTCTCGTGATGCTATAAGTTATGGGTACTTAAAACTGCTGCAAAGTGAAGTGAAATCATATAATATGGATATATATTTAACAGGCGGGGATGCCTCCTCTTTTGCTAAAATATTTCCACATTCGCATGTAGATGAGATGTTGATATTTAAGGGGATGAAAAATATAATGAAAAAGGCCAATTTATGCTAAGTGTTGCACTTCCAAAAGGTCGTATAGCCAAAGAGACTTTAGAGATATTTGAGACTATTTTTGGTGATAGTTTTGCATTTGATGATAGAAAACTGATTCTTGAAACTCCAAACTTTCGCTTTTTGCTTGTAAGAAATCAAGATGTGGCAACTTATGTTTTTCATCAGGCGGCAGATATCGGTGTGGTTGGACTTGATACTTTAGAAGAGCAAGGCTTGGATGTTATTCGCTTATTGGATTTAAAACGAGGGATATGCAAAGTTTCTATCGGAATGAAAAAAGGTGAAAAACTTGACCTTGACAAGCCGGAGATAAAAGTAGCAACAAAAATGGTAAATATTACTAAGCGCTACTTTGAAGAGCGTGCAGTTTCTGTTGACATCATAAAACTTTACGGTTCCATAGAACTTGCTCCGCTTATTGGACTTGCTGATATGATAGTTGATGTTGTTGAAACTGGTGCAACTATGAAGCAAAACGGTTTGGAAGTAGTTGAGGATATTATGACCTCTTCAACATATCTTATTGCAAATAAAAACAGCTACATTGCAAAAAAAGATGAAGTGTTAGATATATACAGAAAGATAAACACGGTTATACAAGCAGAGCAAAAAGCTAAATGACAAATCTTGATCTTTACGCAAAAACGGAACATCTGCTTGGCATAGAAGAGGCAACAGAGGCTCTTTATGACCTCTACCGTTCAGAGTTGGATGAGTATAAGGTAAAAACACTCTTGGATGTCGGTTGCGGCCGTGGCGGATTTATGCAACGAATGATAAGCGATGGAGTGATATGCAAAGGTGTTGACCTTAGTGCCGTTATGGTTGAGGAGTGCAAAGCTCAAGGGTTGGACGCAGAGTGTGTCGATGTCAGCAAAGTAGAAGGCAAATATGATGCTGTTGTCAGCATTTTTGATGTACTTAATTTTTTAAACCAAGATGAGCTTCTTAAATTTTTAGATGCAGTGGCAGATAAGTTAAATGACGATGGAATTTTTATAGCTGATATAAACACGCTTTACGGCTTCAGGGATGTGGCGGAGGGAACTATGAGCAGTGAGAATGAGAAAGAGTTCTTGGTTGTTGATGCGGTGTTTGAAGATGATAAACTTTATACAAAATTTACTCTTTTTCTCAAAGAGAATGAAGAAAAAAACGAAGATTCAAAATATACAAAATATCAAGATACAATAGTCCAATATTTTCATAAACTTAAAATTTTTGAGAAACTGCCTAATTTAAAACTCGTAGATAAGCAAACTTTTTCTCTCTATGACACAAAAGACAAAACACTTCTTATCTTTAAAAAAAAGTAACTTAAGCTCTTCTACTCTATCCAAGTAAGGAACTCTATTGTAAAAATAGCACCGTCCTTTGTATTTGCTGCAGTTATTACTCCATTGTTTTTTTCAATCAAAACCTTTGCCAAATACAGTCCGACACCGGAGCTGTTTTTTGTGCTTACTGATGGAAGAAATATATCATCAAACGATTTATCTTCTATTCCTCCGCCATTATCTGCAATAGATATTTTTTTATTATCAATTGTTATTCGTATTTCAGGATTAATCGTGTTTCTTAGTTTAAATATCTCTCTTGAGTTACTCAAAATGGAAAATATAACCTGTGAAAACTCATTTTCATTACCGAATGTCGGCTCTTTCTCATGCGAAATAATATATATTTTAATATCATCAAAATAGAAAGTTCCCTCTATAATTGTCAAAATATCAATAACGGAGTCTGTAATGGAGAAGTTTTTATTGTCTGTAGAGGGTTTGTAGAAATCTTTAAAAGTTTCTATCGTCTCAGCCATAAATATAATAATGTCTTCCGACTTTTTAATAGATTTTAAATAATCATTTTTGCTGATACTTGAATCAGATTCAAATTTTGCTTTAATAAGATTGTTTATCGAGCCAAGAGACGCCAACGGCTGCTTCCACTGATCTGCAATATGCATTAAAAGCTCACCCAACGCAGCCTGTTTTGATTGTTGATAAATTATCTGCTCTTTTATTTTGTTTTTTTGTATCTCTTCTTGAACTCTTAACTCTAAATCTTTCTCATAGGCGCGCAGTTTTAGATGTGTATTTACACGAGAGAGAAGCTCATTTGGATAAAATGGTTTGGTTATATAGTCAACACCGCCGGCTTCAAAAGCTTTTTGAATATCCTCTTGTTTATTTTTTGCGCTTAAAAATATAACCGGAATATGTGAAGATTCAGAACTGCTTTTTAATATTTTGCATATCTCAAATCCATCCATTTCCGGCATCATAATATCGAGAAGTATCAAATCTATGTTGTTCTCTTGCGTTGCTATCTCAATGGCACTTTTGCCGTCTTTTACGGGTAGTAAATCACACTCTGATAGAAGCTCTGCTAAAACATCGATATTTTCTTTAGTATCATTAATGACAAGTATTGTCTGTTTATCGTGCATTTAGTATCTCTTTATAAATTCTTTAGTAAGGTATTTTACCATATAAAAGTTTTTAAATATAAATGATGATGTTCCAAGATGATTTTTATGTGGAAATAGAGTGGTTTTTAGATAAAATGCCTCAAAAATATAAGGAGTCTGTATGAGCCATAGACATAAATCAAAAATAGAAAAAATATTCGAACACCCTGTATCCGTAAACATAGATGTTAAGAGGTTAATCTCTGCGTTAGAGCATTACGGCTGCGAGGTTGAAGTGTCAAGCCACGGTAAAACAAAAATCACAAAAAACGGTGAAGAGTTTTCACTGCCGATGACACACGGACATGATTTGACAAAAGATGTAATAGTAAGTCTTCGTCATTTTCTTGAAAAAGTTGATTTAGTACCTGCTAATTTAGAGTAGTTTTAAGTGGCCTGATAACTATCTCAGTTATCTCGGCGCTTGCAGCAAGCCTCATGGGCGGTCCCCAAAATCCTGTTCCCTTGTTTACATAAATCTGCAAATTTTCGTTATGCTTATGAAGTCCGCTTACATATGGTTGTTGAAGAGCTACCAAATATTTAAATGGGTAGAGCTGTCCGCCATGCGTGTGTCCGCTTAACATCAAATCAACCCCCTCATATACCTCTTGGATGAATTTCGGTTGATGAGCCAGCAGTATGGTCGGCGACTCTTTTTTGCCCTCTAGCGCTTTATTTAAATCGGGCATATATGTTTTAGTCCTGTACCCAATCAAATCATAAACTCCGGCAAGATTAAAGCCGTTTTCAACTTCTCCTATGTATACATTCTCATTTTCAAGCACCCTGATGCCCAGAGCTTTTACACTCATTATAATTTTTTCAATGCCTTGAAAGTACTCATGGTTTCCGACTATAAAGTATGTTCCGTATTTGGATTTTAAGTTTGCAAGTTCACCTACGGTCTCTTTTGCATGTAAAATATCTACATCTATCAAATCTCCAGTGATAACAACAACATCCGGAGCCAGAGCATTTACCCTTGTTACCATATCTTTTACAAATTCTCTATCAATCAAACCGCCGATATGCAGGTCGCTGAGCTGGACGATTTTGTAGCTCTCTTTTAGGTTTTTAATATCTACATCTACTTTTTCTATTTTTACGAATTTTGCCTCATACATAGCCTTTAAGCTTAGTGTTGAAGCAATTGCAAGAGATGAGAAGTCGAGTGATTTTTTGAAAAATTTTCTTCTTGAGGGCGAGATAGGCGTAAACGAGAGAATCACTCTGAAAATATCATAGACAACCGCACTCCAAAAGAGCAAAAAGAGTATGCCGATTGGAACGGAGAAGAGAAAATAGAGCCACCCCGGAGTGTTTACATAGTATCTAGCCAACATGTAACAAAGGATGCCTACTATGTTTATAAGAAGAAATATGCGAAGATAGCGCTTGAGTTTATCGCTTATATCAAGCTTGGCGATAAGCCTCTTTGATATATAGATGTTAAGCAGGACAAAGACGCCCAAAAAGGCACTAAAAAAGAGTACATAGTTCATAAAGCAAAGTATATCAAAGATAGATTGCAAAAAGAAAATGGTATCATTTCTTCGATGAAAAAATGTAAAATTTGCAGCAGCTTCGCAACTGCCATAACCGACACGAAGACCAAAAAGATATATCATAAATGTTCAAGATGCAGCTATATTTTTTTAGATGAGGCTTTTTATGTCGATGAGGCAAAAGAGAAGAAGCATTACGATAAACATCATAACACATTTGAGTCGCTTGGCTATGTAAAGATGTTTGAGGATTTGATAGAAGAGTTTGTAACTCCATATATTGACAGTGTTGAGCGTGCGCTTGATTTTGGATGCGGCGAGGGCGAAGTTCTGCCTATACTTTTGGAGAGAAGCAGAATTGAGTGTGACAGATATGACATCTTCTACTTTCCGCAAAAAGTGTATGAGAGCAAGGAGTATGACCTTGTTCTCTCAACAGAGGTTTTTGAGCACTTGACAAACCCGCTAGAGGTTTTAAAAGAGCTGCTTTTACATATAAGGGAGGGCGGCTATATTTTGCTGATGAGTGCCTTTCATCCAGATAACGATGATGAGTTTTTTAAATGGTGGTATATTCGCGATATTACGCATATAGGTTTTTTTAACATAGCAACATTTGAGTATCTTGCAGGTGAGTTGAATCTGGAAATAATTAAACATAACTTTAAAAATATTATTCTTTTTAAAAAGAGAGAAGTTTAAAAAGAAATAGAAGCTATACTCTGTCAAAATAATGTCAAGGAAAAAAATGAAAAATATAATTGTATCCGTGCTTATAGCGCTCTCCATTGTTTCTAGTGTAAATGCTAGCCAAAAAAGCGGTTGTGAACTTGCTCAAACGGGGGCTGTCGAGGTTAGCTGGATTGGCTATAAAACGGATAAAAAAGTTGGTGTAGGCGGAGTTTTTGACAGTGTGGCATATACGCCTGCTGCAAAGGGCGGAGAGAACTTTCGCTCAATTCTTGTTGGCTCAAGTGTTGTTATCGATACTTCTAGCGTAAACTCAAAAAATGAGGGACGCGATGAGAAGCTTGCTAAATTTTTCTTCGGCATGATGGGTGATAAAAATATAAACGCAAAAATAGTAGATATTCAAGCAGACAAAAAAGTAAAAGATGCGCCGAGAACCGGTCTTGTAAGTGTTGAGGTAGAGATGAACGGTGTTAAAAAAGTTGTTCCTATGGCATACAGCTTCAGCAATGATGTTTTTGAGGCAAAGGGAGTGATTGATATTTTAGATTTTAGCGCAGGCAAAGCTCTCTCATCAATTAACAAGGCTTGCTTTGACCTTCATGAGGGAAAAACTTGGAGCGAAGCGGGAATCGGCTTTAAAACTAAAATAGAGGCGATTTTATGCAAAGTGGAACCACTTAAGTAACCTATTTGTGCATTAAAATATCTCCGTTCGCCCTGAGCCTGTCGAAGGGTTGATTGATTAAATAAACCCTATCGCACTCTTAATTGCATTCTCAAAGCTAAGAGTGTTTGCTTTGCCCATATAGGCAATGTCAAATGCAGTTCCGTGATCTACCGAAGTTCTGATTAT
>MIBZ01000047.1 GCA_001829675.1 Sulfurimonas sp. RIFCSPLOWO2_12_36_12
CCAGCTTATACCGACACCCATTCCACCTTGAACTATAGGCTTCTCTATTGTATATTTACCGATTTTTAATGGTTTAAAGCTCATTAGTTCACCTTTAACTTTGCGAATTTTCTTTTTCCGACTTGAAGTATATACTCACCGATTGCTAATTGCAACTGCTCATCATCAATTTTTTCTTGATTTATTTTAACAGCACCTTGCTTAATATCTCTTCTAGCTTGAGAAGTTGATGGCGTTAAATTGCAATCAACAAGAGCTTTTGCTATCCAAACATCTCCATCGCAACTATACTCCTCAATCTCTGTCGGGATTTGGTTATTTGAATGAACTTTGTCAAACTCCTCTTTTGCAAACTTTGCCGCTTCAAGAGAGTGAAATCTAGCAGTTATCTCTAAAGCCAAATCCTCTTTTACTTTTTTTGGATGCAAAGAGCCATCAGCCACGCCATTTTTCAAAACTTCTATTTCATCTAATGTTTTGGCACTCAAAAGCTCATAGTATCTCCACATCAGCTCATCCGATACGCTTAAAACTTTGCCAAACATGTCATTTGGCTCATCTGCCACACCGATGTAGTTATTTAGAGATTTACTCATCTTTTGCACACCGTCAAGACCCTCTAAAATAGGCATCATTAAAACTGCTTGCTCTTTTCCTATCTCATACGCTCTTTGAAGATGTCTGCCCATAAGAAGATTGAACTTCTGATCAGTTCCGCCTACCTCAATGTCGCTTTTTAGATGAACACTGTCATAACCCTGAAGAAGAGGATAAATAAACTCGCTGATTGAGATTGACACCCCGCCTTTGTATCTCTTGTCAAAATCATCGCGCTCAAGCATTCTCGCAACATTAAATGTGGTTGTAAGAGAGAGCATTCCGGAAGCTCCTAGAAGATTAATCCACTCTGAGTTAAATACAACCTCTGTTTTGGAAGGATCTAAAATTTTAAAAACCTGTTTCTTGTAGCTTTTTGCATTCTCCTGAATCTGAACGGTGCTCAATGTTTTTCTTGTAGCGCTCTTGCCCGTCGGGTCGCCGATTTGAGCCGTAAAATCGCCTATTAGAAACTGGATAGTCGCACCATATTTTTGAAATATTGCGAGTTTTTGCAACAGTACAGTATGACCAAGATGCAGGTCCGGTGCAGTAGGGTCAAATCCTGCTTTTACACTATATGTCTTACCCTCATCAAAATACGCTTTTAACAGTTTTTCAATTCTATCACTGTCTATAATTTCAGCAGTGCCTCTTTTTATCTCTCTTAGGGCTTCTTGTAACATAATATATATTTCCTATTTAATTTATAAATTATTCTGACTCATATAGTCAAGAGCTAAACAAATTATTTGTAAGCGTCATCAGTACGAATAAAATGTATAACTTTTATTTTTTGCTCGATTTTAGCACGAAGTGAGTTAATATCAGCTTCTTTTGACTCAAATCCTATCTCACAATATCTGGTAGATTCACTTTTGTTTTTTCCAAGCTCTATCTGATTTATATCTATTTTTAGTTTTGCTAAAAAATTTAAAAACTCTGCCAATGTGCCGACACCGCTGTGAAGTGAAACAATCATATTGTAATTATATATATTTAACTTTTCCCATCTGACAAAAATCATAGGTTCTTTGGCTTCTAATTTTTTTGAAGCGGTACTGCACATTTTATGATGTACATGTGCTTTTCCCTTTTCTAAAAATGCCATAACCTCATCACCTGTTTTTGGATGGCAACAGTAGTCAAACACAACATCATTAACGTTTGATGCGCTATATATCTCAAGTCCTCTAAAGCTATACTGTTTTAACTTAAATCTATGTCTAGAAAGAAATCCTTTAAAACGGCTGTTTTGGCTAATCTCAATTATATACTTATAAATTACGTCACGAAATTGCTCTATATCGGTAGCTACGGTGGCTCTCTTGTCATGGTTATTTTTCTCAAACCACTCCTCTACCCTTGAACTGTTTAAGTTCATAGCTGTTGCAACAATATTGACGCTTAATTTTGAGTCTATCTCTCTAACTCTGGCGTTACAGATATATTTCATATTTGTTTTTGCTTTTGATGTTTTAACCGCATCAATCCAGCTGCATCTAGTGATACTGTTCTCATCAACCTCTATTTTTACAATGTCGCCGTTATGAAGCTCATTTAAAAGTGATGTTTTTGTTTTATTGACAAGAGCCGACCTTGCATGGTTTCCGACATGCGTATGAACCGCATATGCAAAATCAAGCACAACAGCTCCCCTGGGAAGTGTAAACGCTTCTCCCTTTGGAGAAAAAACAGATATATCTTCGCTGTAAAGATCATTTTTTATCAAATCATAAAAATCTTCAACCGACTCATTCTGGTAACCGAGATTGTGCAGCCAATCTAATTTAATATTGTCATTTCCGCCGCTCTTATATTTCCAATGTGCCGCAACACCAAGCTCGGCTGTTTTGTGCATATCATAGGTTCTAATTTGAACTTCAAAAATGGCGGTGTCATAAAAAACTGTCGTATGAATAGTTCTATAACCATTATCTTTTGGCACTGCTATATAATCTTTAAATCTTGAAGAGAGCGGTTGAAAATGAAGGTGAATAAGCCCTAAAATATTGTAGCATTTAACAGGGTCGCTTGTTAATATTCTGACCGCCAAAAGGTCCAAAACCTCTTCTATTCCTACACCTTTTCTCTGCATTTTAAGGTATATAGAGTATTTGTGTTTTACACGGGAGAGTATCTCAAAATCATCTTCGCAAAAACCGTTTTGAACCAGTATTTTGTTGATTGACTCTTTAAACTCATCGAGCTTCATCTCAATAGCATGATAGTTTGTATCGAGATAACCGTCTATTTGCTGCTTATCTTCTTTAAAAAGGTATGAGAAACTTAAATCTTCTAATAAGTTTTTCAAAAAAGAGATACCCAAACGGTGCGCAATCGGTGCGTAAACAACAAGTGTCTCTTCTGCGATTCGCTCTTGTTTATATTCAGAGAGCGAGTCTAGAGTTAACATGTTATGGAGTCTGTCGCAAAGTTTTACAACCAAAACCCTGACATCTTTTATGCTCGCTAGTAGCATTTTGCGAAATGAGAGTGCTGAGACGACTAATTTTTCATTGGAGTTGGAGGAAATAAGTTCGGCATCTCTGATAGAGTCAATCTTTGTAAGACCCTCAACAAGATGCGCAACGTCGGCTCCAAAGAGCTCTTTTATCTCATCTATATTTACGAGTGTATCTTCTACTACATCGTGAAGGAGAGCTGCTACTGCCATTGCCTCATCATTTGTTATCGATGAAACAATACTTGCCACCAGTATTGGATGTATTATATACGGCTGTCCGCTCTTTCTAAACTGCTTTTGATGAGCTATTTTAGAGTATTCCAGCGCTTTATTTAAAATTTCGCTTGGAGGTATTTGAGTGAAAAGATACTCTGTTGCCAAGTCAACACTGTCTATGTGTTTAACTCTTTGAATATCCACTTGACTCTGACCCAATTTATTACTTTTTTATATCAACAAAGCCTTTTATTATTATAAGGCCCTCAGCTATTTCCATAAGCGCTAAATCAGCTACTTTGATTTTTTTTGAAACATTAAGTTTGCTTGTTGCACCGTTTAAAAGCTCATCTGTTCTTTTTGCAACAGCTATCGCTAACTGGTAACGGTCCATATTTGGGTTATTGTCTAAAATTTTTGCTGTAAGTACTTCTACTTTCATTTTGTCTCCTTAAGATTATCTAACTATTGAGCAGTTTTGCATATTACCGTTTGCTATAATATCCAAAAGATTGCCTTTTTTAAACATGTCGCATATTAAAATAGGAAGTGAATTGTCCTTTGCCAAGGCAATTGACGTATCATCCATCACTTTAATATTATCACTGAGTGCCTGCTCGTAGGACAACTCAGGCAATTTAATTGCGTCACTAAATTTATTTGGGTCTCTATCATAAACACCGTCAACTTTTGTAGCTTTTATGATAACTTCTGCGCCTATTTCAACTGCTCTTAGTGTCGCTGCCGTATCCGTTGTAAAAAATGGATTTCCGGTTCCAGCTGCAAAAATAACAACTCTGCCTTTTTCTAAATGACGAACTGCTCGGCGATTTATATACGGTTCAGCTATCTGTTCCATCTTGATTGCCGTTTGCATACGAACTTGAAGTCCGGCATGCTCACAAGCTTCTTGCATTGCTATTCCGTTAATTACGGTTGCCAACATTCCCATATAATCGCCGGAAGTTCTTTTAATAATTCCATCTTGTGCCGCAGTTACACCGCGAATAATATTTCCGCCGCCGATAACTATTCCGACTTCAATACCGGCTTCTACTAAAGATTTGATTTCTTGGGAGATGTAGTTTAAAATTTTTGTATCAATTCCATAACCTGCTTCACCTGCAAGAGCTTCGCCTGAAAACTTAACCAATACCCGTCTGTTAGCCATGCAATTCCTTTATTAAAATTACGCGGATTGTACTTAAAATTGGCTTTTGTTTTGCTTTGAAAAAAAAGCAATATTTCATTTTACAAGCTTGACAAACGATATATGTTTTATTATACTTCGCCATCAAATATTTAGGAATTTAAGTGCAAAACAACATTCAAGGTCGTTTTTGGATAAGTAAATCAGAACATAATTTTCTGGGGCAAGGCCGCATAGAACTACTTATAAATATCGGTAAATTTGGCTCCATAACAAAAGCCGCTAAAGCTATGCAAATGAGCTATAAAGCAGCTTGGGACACTATTGACACGATGAGCAATCTCTCAGAACATCCGCTTGTAAACAGTTTAAAAGGCGGTAAAGGCGGCGGCGGGACACATCTTACCACTTATGCAAAAGAGCTGATAGAGAGTTATGAAATTTTAAAAGAAGAACATCAGCAATTTTTAAGCAATCTGTCAAAACGCATTAATGAAAAAAATGGGCACTTTAGCCTTTTAAAAAGTTTAAATGTTCGCATAAGCGCTAGAAATCAGCTAAGGGCAAAAGTTATCAAAATTCAAAAAGGTATTATTGAGAGCGAAATATTTCTTGAACTTAGCGGCAAAGATATTATTATGGCAATTATTACGAATGATTCGCTAAATGCCCTTGATATAGAGATTGGCACTGAATTATATGCTTTATTTAAGGCTAATGCAGTAACTATAAGCGGTGATACAACACTCAAAAAAAGTGATGTTAACAGTTTTGTCGGAAAAATAATCAGAGTTAACCGCGATAGTTTTAATGCAGAGGTTATAGTTGAGCTTAAGGGCGAAAAAACTATCTGCTCAACTATGCCGATAGACGCGCTTGATGATTTAAAACTACAAGTCGGAATGGAAGTTATTGCATTTTGCAAACCAAAGAGTATAATTTTGGGCATTTGGTAATCAGAAAGTAATTTTTAATACATAGCGTTATATAATTTTATACATAACCAAATATGTAAGCGAGCAGATTAGGAGAACAATTTGAATAAAAGATATACAACACAACTATTATCTTTATTTAGTGCGGCATTGCTTAATGCCGAGATAGAGTTTGATGGACAGGTTAGGCTTCGTTACGAGAGCTTTGACAACATGAACGAAAAGTATTACGGAACTAAACCGCTGCTTGGAGAGAGTCATGATAGCTATCTTATGACAAGAGTTCAACTTGGGCTTACATACAAGCTAGATGATGAGTGGAGTGCAAAAGTTTCTATGCAAGATGCCAGAGTTTTTGACTGGGGATTTAATAGCAGTGACTGGTACAACAAAGAGTTTGGGCAGGTAAACAGCACTCAAACAGACTTCTTTGAGCTAGGCAAAACATATCTGCAGTACAAAAAAAACAGCGTCACTGTTACTGCCGGCAGACAAAGCATAAGTTACGGAGATTTAAGAGTTTTTGGCCCCGGGGAGTGGAAAAACTCCGGAAAATGGATTTGGGATGCTGTAAAAGTTTCACTAAAAGATGGCGAGAACTTTTTGGACTTTTTTTATGGAGCCACCATGCTTCATGACCCTGATGATTTTAGCCTAAACCATCGTCATGGATACCATGGCGGAGGAGTATACAGTCATTATGTTTACAAAAAAGATGCCGCAATTGAGCCTATTTTAGCCTACAAAATAAATGATAAAAAAAATGAAATCTACAATTCGCTAGAGAGTTTCTATGCCGGGGCAAGAGTATATGATACTGATTTAAAGAGTTTCTTTTTTGATGCGACATATATTAAATCGTTTGGAGATTACACAAAACTGAACAACGAAACAGTCGGTATTGAAGGGGTTGGATATCATGCAGACGGCGGATACAACTTTAAACAAATAGATACAAGAGTCGGGTTAGGCTACTCTTACGCAAGCGGAGACAATCCAAATACATCGGATAATGAAAGTTTTGATGCCGTTTTTGGAGCAAGCGATAAATATTATGGACGACTTAATTTGATGCAGTGGATAAATTTAAAAGATTATGAGCTTTTTGCCATCTTCACGCCAAATGAAAAAATAAATATTAAAGCAGAGTACCATAAATTTTATGCAAACGAACCCGGCAACAAGTGGATGAGCTATACGATTGCTTCAATGCAAAACGACCATTACGGAGATGAGTTCGACATATTTGGAACTTATAAATACTCAAAAGAGATAGACTTACTGCTTGGCGTTGGTTATTTTATGAGCGGAAGTTACATAAAAGAGGCTGTAACCAAAAACAGCTACATCACCGATGAAAATGCTTTTGGCTTGGTTGCACAGTTTACATATAGCTTTTAATTGGCTTTTTGCAAGAAGAAAAACAGGAGAAAAAATGAAAAAATTATTTTTAGCAGCTTTTCATACTGCCTATTTTAACTCCACCGTTGACATCTCATTTTAAATATAGCCGGCATTATCAAATATTTGATGTTTTTATTCTTATTACACTGCATATTTTTTACTCAATTTTCTGCACTCTATCTTTCTCCATGCAGATATAATTGTACAAAAAGGAGTAATTCATGCAAGAGTTTATGGACACATATAAAAACAACATCGACTATATCGAAAATTTTTTACTTGAAACAGTTTTTAACCTCGGAAGTCTGCATGAGCGAGAGAGCAGCAATTTTGCCAAAGTTTTCAAAGTTTTTCCTTCTTTAGAGTTGGTATATATATGCGATGAAAAAAGTATGATTCAAATATCCCAAAACATATATAGAAACAAAACAAGCAATATTCCAATAGGCAGGGATAGGAACTACCTGCTTGAAAAAATACACTTTGACTCTAAAAACATAGCAATATCCAAAACATATATCAGCAGTGCAACCGGTGAAACTTGTGTGACTGTGGCAAAAAAAGAGGGTGACAAAGTCTATTTTTTGGACTTTAATGTCTCTGCTTTGCTTCAGAGATTAGGGTTAATAGAGATACATAGCGGTTTTAACTTTATTAGCAAAAGTTTTTATTTTCTCACGGCTGCTCTTATGATGATTTTGGCGCTATTTACCATAGGCTACTCAATATTTGAATTTATAAGTTCGCTATTTGTAAAAAGTGGGCTCTCCATAGAGTTAATTTTTAAACCTGTAATTGCTCTTACACTTGGCCTTGCTATTTTTGACCTTGCTAAAACAGTTTTTGCTCAAGAGGTAGTATTTAAAAGCTACTCAAAAAACAGCGATGCAGAGTATAAAGTTTTAACAAAATTTTCTATTACAATTATTATTGCATTACTAATAGAATCTCTTATGGTGGTATTTAAAATTGCAATTGATGACTACTCTCAGATGATTCATGCATTTTATCTTATAGGCGGGGTGTCTATACTCATATTTACATTAGGACTATTTATATATTTTACAAAAAAAAGAGATATAAATAAACTCAACACATAAAAAAGAGCGCTTTGCTTATCGTAAAACTTTTATTGCTGTTTTATAAGGGTGGTTTTATTATAATGATAAGAATTAATTTCATCCTATATAGATGAATTCATAAATTATATATAAAAAGTGAGTCGATGAGCTGGCTAAATTTTTTTGACACAAAAACACAATTAAAACATCAGTTTGGCAGAGGAGTAAACGCAAATCTATCCAAAGATGAAGAAGATTTTTTCAATATATCTTACGAAGCATTTGAAGCAAAAGATATATTAAACGCATATGACTATTTTTTCAAATCTATCCTGAATTACTCAAATGAAATTTCAAATAAAAATATACTATTTACTAAAACAGATGAGAAACTGAACTTTGAAATATTTCAGGGCAGTGCAAGAATTATAGGTACGATTACAAAAGAAAATCTCTACGCCGAGGCTATTATTACTAAAAAATCATCTGCCAATGTTGCTCTCAAGAGGCTTATTTTAGAGAGAAATTATGAGCTAACTTATACCTACTACTTTAGCGACGATGAGTATATAAAACTAAAACTATCTATTGACAATATCACCATGAGCCCGCAAAAAGTATTTTTTCCTCTTAGAGAAATTGCACTCAATGCCGACTTTGATAAAGAGTATATAAAAAGCGAGTTTCCGGAGATAGCCATCGAAGACATAGTCCACTTAAAGCCCTTGGACGAGAGTGAGCTGCGTATAAAATATGATTTTTTACATAAGTGGATTGATGAAATAACGGCTAAAATATCCACACTGCCGTCAAACGACAATGCAGGTATGCAGTCGTTTATTCTTCTCTATCTTATTTTTAAAATGGACTATCTCATAGTGCCAAAATTTTCCATATTTCAAAAATCAAGCAAAAAAGTTCAAGAATATTTTAGCGATGAAAACTTGACCGTTGAAGCAAAAAATGAGGAGTTGCGCAATTATATAAATGAGCTTGGCAAGATTGATTTTGAAGAGTTTAAAACAAATTTTTATGACGCAAAATATACCTTTAATCCTACCGAAAAAGCATCGAATGAAGAGATAGATATTTTTATAACAGAATCGTTAGCAAAAATAAGATGGTATAAAAACAACAGATACCATCAAATTATCCCGACAATGTACAAATATATAGCCTTATATCTGCTTTATAATTACGGATTGCACCCTGTTACGAAAGCTCTGCTGCACACTTTAGTAGAGATTCAAAATCCTGATTTCTTCAAAGCACTCGGCTACAACACACTCTATGATGTTGATAATGCTACTTTTGCAAAGAGAGCAATAGTCTCAAAAATAGATGATATTATCTCTCCCTACCAAAACCGTTTTAAACTCTTAAAGCCTTTTGGGGATAAACTAAATTTTACATCACTGAATGAGTTTAGCAATAGCTTTTATCTGCAACTTAAAAATCTTAATTATGAAGAGATATAGAGATGAATACTCAAATAATATTAGAAACTTATATCGAAAATATTATACAGATTATGTCGCCGTATGGAAGTGGAACAGGCTTTATTATCGGTGATTTGATAGTAACAAATTCGCATGTCGTTGCCGGACTCAAAGAGGTGGTAATAAGCTCAAAAAAAATTAAAAGAAGTATCGCAAAAGTTGTTTATGATGACGCATATTATGATTTGGCATTTATTAGTTTCGATTTTGAGATGCCAAAAAATCCACTTTTACTCTCCACAAAAAGCATTGAAAACGGAGATACGGTAGTAGCTATCGGGCATCCTTATGGGCTTAATTATAGCGCAACGGAGGGAATCGTTTCAAAAGCTTCAAGGATTTACGGAGAGTTGGAGTATGTGCAGATTGACGCTGCTATAAATCCGGGAAACAGCGGCGGTCCGCTCTTAAATACGCAAGGAGAGGTGATTGGCGTAAATACATTTATTATACAAGACTCAAACAACCTGGGCTTTGCTCTGCCCTATTTCTATGTGGATGAGGCTCTAAAAAGCTACAAAAAGTTAAAAATAGAAAATATTATCAAGTGTCAGTCATGCAAAAATCTGATTGACGAGAGAGATATAAGAAATGATTACTGCCCGGAGTGCGGTATAAAACTTGAAATTGCAAAACTGCGACGAAAAGGGTACAACCCTACCGGCAGCACAAAATTGCTTGAAGAGATTTTAACCTCTCTGGATGTTAATGTTACTCTTGCAAGAAGATCTCAAGCCTCTTGGAGGATTGATTACGGCACTGCCCGCATTGAGATAAACTACTATGAGAACGGAATAATAATAGGCGACTCAAAACTCTGTGTTATTCCCAAGGAGAATGTGTCTAAAATTTATGATTATCTTCTTGATGAGAACAATAAGTTTTCATATTTGCACTTCTCAATAAATGAAAATTTCATATACCTCTCACACCTCATTGTTGACTCATCATTAACACTTAAAGAGGGGAGAATAGCTTTCGAGAGACTTCTAAAATATTCAGACAGTTATGATGATATTTTAATTGAGAAGTTTAATGCCACAAAACAAAAACGAGATGAAGAAGATTAAAAAAAGGATTTTATACATGTCAAAATTTTTAGAGTTTAGAGTAGATTTGGATAGTTTTATAAAAGAGCTAAATAAGAGGGTTGAGAAAAACAACAAAAAAGTCAGAAAGCTTTTAAAGATAAAAGATAAAACATTTGCAAATTTTGTAAAACCTCTGGAGTTGATGGATGAATATCTGGAACAATTTTTTACTCCGCTCTCACATCTAAACTCTGTAAATAACACAAGCAAGACACAAAAAGTATATGCCGACTCTCTGCCGATTATAACCGAGTACTCTACAAAACTGTCGCAAAATTTAGAAATTTACAAAGCTTACAAAGAGATACAAAAGAGTGAAAAAAAGAGTTTAAATCAAGAGCAAAAAAGAGTTTTAGAGCTAAATATACTCAACTTTGAACTAAGCGGTGCTCATCTGGATAAGAAAACAAAAGCAAAACTTCAAGAAATAAATATAAAAAAGAGTGAGTTATCAAACAATTTTTCTCAAAATCTTTTAAATTCCACAAATGAGTACAAATATATCATCACTGATGAGAAAGATGTAGAGGGCATACCGCCGAGCGACTTATTAAATGCAAAATTCAAAGAAGACGGCATTACAAAATATAAATTTACACTCCAAATGCCATCATATATATCCTATATGACATACGGTAAAAATGAGAAGATAAGAGAAGAACTTTATCGTGCTTATGTTACAAGAGCACCGCAAAATGCACTGATTATTGATGAACTGTTATCACTGAGAACTGAGATGAGCTCCCTTTTGGGGTTTGATAATTACGCCTCATACTCGCTTGCAAGCAAAATGGCAAAAGATGAAAAAAGTGTTGTCGATTTTTTAGAAAAGCTTATAACAAACTCTAAAACACAGGCGAAAAAAGAGTTGAAAGAGATAGAGAAAATAGCTAAAAAACCTCTTCAAAGTTTTGACAGCGCATACTACAGCGAACTGCTAAAAAAAGAGAAGTATGAGATTGACGAGGAGTTGTACCGCCCATATTTTGAGCAGACAAGAGTTGTAGATGGCATGTTTGATTTTTTAAACAGGCTCTTTGGAATTACCTTTAAAAAAACAGATGAAAAACTATGGCACAAAAAAGCATTTTCATACGATATATACATTGATGAAAAACTAAAAGCTAGACTATATCTTGATTTAGAATCAAGAAAAGGCAAACAAGGCGGTGCTTGGATGAACAACTTCCAAACACACTGCCGAGATGAAAAAGGAGATGAGCAACTGGCTTCAGCAGTTATAGTATGCAATTTTCCGCCGTCAAAAAATAAAAATCCGTCTCTTTTAAGACATGATGATGTAGTAACTCTCTTTCATGAAATGGGACATGCAATTCACCATATGCTAAGCAATGTAAACGAGAATGAAGTTAGCGGAGTAAACGGCGTAGAGTGGGATGCGGTCGAGTTTCCGTCACAATTTTTAGAAAATTTTGCTTACGAGCCGCATGTGCTGAAATTATTTGCATCTCACCATAAAACAAAAGAGATTATTTCTGATGAGATGATAGATAAGCTGGTGCGAAGCAAAAACTTTTTATCGGCTCTTGGGATGCTTAGACAACTTGAATTCTCAATCTTTGACTTTAAACTTCATACAAAACTCTATCAAGGTGATGATGTTCAAAACCTGCTAGACTCTATCAGAAAAGAGACGGCACTTATAAAACCACCACCATATAATAAATTTCAAAATGGGTTTTCACACATATTTGCCGGCGGTTATGCTGCAGGATATTACAGCTACAAATGGGCAGAAGTACTAAGCGCAGATGCTTTCTTCAGGGTTGTAGATGAGGGTATATTTAACTCTAATACGGCTAAAAAATATCTACATGTAGTTTTAAACGGCGGCGGTGCTAAAAGTATGAATACGCTCTTTAAAGAGTTGATGGGCAGAGAACCAAACCCTGAGAGCTTGTTAAGACTAAATGGGATTTTATAGTGAAATATATACTCTTGGTTCTCTTGATCTCAGCATCACTTTTTGGAGATAAAATTTTGAAAATAGCAACATACAATGTAGAAAATCTTTTTGATTTACAAAAGAGCGGATATGAGTATAGTGAGTATGTTCCTAACGGTTCATCGGAGTGGAATCAAAAAAACTATAAAATCAAATTAAAAAATATCGCACAGGTTATAAAAGATATTGACGCAGATATAATTGCCCTCCAAGAGATTGAATCGCTTCAGGCGCTGCTAGATTTGCGGTTTGCACTAAAGCAAAACGGTCTGTACTACGAACACTACGCCATTGCAGATAAAAAAAATACAACGGTAAAAGTTGCAATTCTTAGCAAAATTCCATTTTTATACTCAAAAGAGCTTAGCGTAACTCAAACATACGAATATAGAAATATTTTGGAGACAAAATTTAAAATTGATGATAAAGAGCTATATATTTTTGTAAATCACTGGAAATCAAAATCTGGACCAGAGAGCATGAGAGTCATCTCTGCAAAAACTTTAAAAAATAGAATCACAGAGATAGGATATGATAAAAATATTGTTTTATTAGGAGATTTCAATTCCGATTACGAAGAGCATCTGAAATTTGTAAAAAAAAGAAACCATAATGATACCGATGGAATAACGGGAATTAATCATATACTAGGAACTATTAATCAAAGAAATTACAGTTCATATTTAAACTACACCAAAAATAGTTTTTACAATCTTTGGTATGACGCGAATGAAGAAAATAGATATACATACATATATAAAGGCAAAAAAGAAGCGCTGGACAGCATCTTAATATCTCAATCACTTTTAGGCAAAAAAGGGATTTTCTATATAAATAAAAGTGTTACAAATTTTAATAAAGAGTATCTATTTAAAAAGAGTAATATAAACAGATGGGAGATTTCTCGTGCGAAAGTAAGAAAACATAAAGGCAAAGGCTACTCTGACCACTTAGCAATTGTGGCAAAATTTAAAATCAATTAATAAGTTTCCTGCTTAACTCTAGTTTACCGTTCGTTGTGAGCTTATTTTCGTTTGTGGTGAGCTTGTTTCCGTTCGTGATGAGCTTGTCGAACCATGAGTTAATCACCCTTCTACAGGCTCAGGGCAAACGGATAATCTGTTTATTTATTGTTATTCAAAAAGTCTAATGATTGTTTTTTAATTTCAGTCGGATTGTAATTTGATTGTGTAATTGTTTGATTTGTAAAAGGAGTAAAAAAAGGAGAGTAAGTAAATAAGAAATGATCAACTAGGCAG
>MIBZ01000048.1:0-15395 GCA_001829675.1 Sulfurimonas sp. RIFCSPLOWO2_12_36_12
AGATGCTTCTCTGATGCTTATTTTTAAATAACTACTTTGCTTTACCTATTTTTAACTGTGCAAAGTTCTCTCCATATACATTGCATAAAACGCTTACAGCATCACCTGTTTTTTTATCTACATAATGTTTTTCAAGCATTCTATCTACTGGTATATCAAAATACTCCATTTGAATAGAGCCGTTTGACAGCTCTTTTTTTTGCTGTATCTGCACTATAAAGTCGCCTTGTGATACATCTCCGCTATTCTTATCTTTATAGTCTGGTTTTGCATACCCGTTTAGGTAAATTCCTTCTATTGTTACATTCATTTTACACTCCTAATATTTTATTTATTGATTTTAATGCAGATGCATACTCATCCAGTTTTTTCTCGTGATGCTCATCTGGACGACCATATTTTTCTATTTGAGTATCAAGATTATCAAAACAGTCGCTAACGATATCTCTACACTGCAAAAGCGCTTGTTTCATCTCTTTTGTTTGTTTACCACAATCATCATTTATAAATGACTGAACAGTCGCAACAATTAAACCATTCATAGAGATATTCTCTTTTTCACACAACTCTTGAAGCTCATTTTTTAAACTTACTGGAAGTTTTAAACTAAAGCCCACCTTTTCATCATCCAAGCCTTTTAAAGACCTTATAATATTGTTTTTATCCATTGCTAACTCCTTGTATTTATATATCAATAAATGATATTAAAGAATGATATCATATTAGAATATTAAATGTCAAATTAATATAAATTTTGTTTAAAAAATGCAAAATTGATTATATTAATTCAATTAAAATATATTAAAAGGTAAAATCTATTGTTTTAGTTGTAAATAAAGGACTTAAGGTTGATTGATAGTTTTCTAACTAATATTAAAGCTTATTTATATGAGCGGGTAAGCAATCCACTAATAAGTACTTTTATGTTTTCATGGTTCATATGGAATTATAAATTATTTATAGTTATATTTTCATCGGATTCACTTGTACAAAAATTTAGCTTTATTCAGTATAACATATATCAAACCCAAGGTGATTTACTGCTATACAATTTGTTTTATCCCATGATTACAACTTACTTATACCTATATGTACTGCCGAGATTAACTATAAAAGTTTATAAAAAATGGAAAGAAGACCAACAAGAAATAGTAAAACTTAAACAAGACCTTGAGGGTGAAGAATTACTATCAGTAGAAAAATCTAAAGAACTTAAAATGGAGCTTTATAAATTTAGAGATGAAGCATATAAAAAACAGCAGTCTCTAGTTGAAGAACTAGAAACATATAAAAAAACTTACAGCACTGAACAACAAAGATATAAAGATGAAATTAATAGTAATAAGCAACGAAATAGCTCAATGGAGCAAGAGATAAAGAGCTTGCAAGAAGAAAACAATAAACTTAAAGCTAATCTTGAATTAAAAAAAGAATCAAAAAATATAGAACACTATAAGCAAATGGCGGCTAGTTCACCAAATTTGGAGACTATACAAAAAGACCTTGTTGCCTCAACAAATGTTAAAAATTTAAAAAAAGATTTAGCTCAAATAAAAACGGCACCAATGTCAAATAAATTTACGGATGATGAAAAAATTTTACTTTTTATAAAAAAGAGAGGTGAAGCTAGTATTGCTAATATTTCTAATGAATTATCACATTTAGACCAAGATACAATAGAAAGAAAAATATCTAAATTTGTCCAAGAAGGTATTTTAAAATTTATTAATAATAGTTCAGATAAAGATGATTATTACTATTTATCACCGAGTGGAGAAGTTAAAGTAAGTTATATTAAATAAGTTGTTGCTGTCTTCTCAGCCCATTTAATTAATGGATAATCTTATTTTAATAATAAAATGACTTATTTTTAGAACTTCGTAAATTATAGTAATATTTAGTTCTAAAATCAGTTCATAATTTTATCAATTAAACTTTATGATACAATTTCAATTATAAAGAATTGCAAAGGAGTCATTATGGCACTGCACATAGACAAAAGCGGTAAAATTCAAATTGTGACACCGCCAAAAACACTTACAAGTGGTGAAAAAAAGCTTTTAGAAAATAGTCAAGTGAATGAGCAACTTATCCAAAAAGCAATAAATACTAAATTTAATGTAGTATATGGACAGTAATATTACTATTGTTAAAATAGATGATAAAAATATTCGTCTTTATAAAGTCATACTTCTTCAATCGTTTCATTTCCACCCTGATTTAGAGAGAACAACAAGAGAAAGAGGCTTGTTAGAAGAAATAATAAAGCTTGTTCAAAAAAACAAGACAAAGCTATATTTGTTAAAAAATAGTAACGAAATTTTAGGCTTAATAGCTTTGTCCGCTTCTAGTATTGATGATTTTCCTGTTATTCAAGTAGATTATTTATTTGTGGATTACAAATATAGGAAAGTTTATGTTGATACAATGGATAGCACTATTTCAAACTATTTGCTGCTTTTTGCAATGAATGTGGCTGAAAATATAAAAGAGACGATTGGACTAAAATATTTAGCTCTCTATCCTGATGCGCAATCAGAGAAATTAATATCTCATTATAAAGAGATGGGCTTTAATGTTTTAAATAAATATTGGTTGTTTATAAAACTAAAGTAAATATTCGGTGCCACCTCGGTGCCATTTATTAGCACCAAATCCAAGTTATGTAGAAAGTTTATTTTTTGAAAACTCCGTAAATATGGTAATCCGTGGTATTATTTAGTCTATAAAGTTAGCTCCAGTATTCGGAGCCACCCTTTTTAAAACCCCATAAACACGACATTTCAGAGCTTCAAAAATCTATGGTAGCCATTTTGTGACCAAATTCAATATTTTTTAATCTTCTCGAGTGTACTATTTAACATACATATCATAAGGGGCTATATATGAAAAAAGATTGGTCTGCCATTAGAATTACTCTTTTGCTTTACCTCATCGTTGTAGTAGTTCCTCTTAACTACTATTTTACAAAAAAATATTTTGAGGGCATGCAAAATGATGCTGCTACCTTGAATAATCTTGTTTTTATTAGTGGAGCGTTGCCCACTCTATCAAATACAGAAGATTTAAATGAAAGAAATACCCTCATAAGCAAGATAGATTCTTCGCTAGAAACAGTTGAGCAAAAATTTATAAATTTCCCGCCAAACAAAGAGTATGTAAATCTATTTCTTGCAGATGATGTCTTTAATCTATTTAAACAATCATACGCAGAGCTAAAAGAGTCACTTAAAAACGCCAAAGAGATAAAAATTTCAGCTGATAAAACATCTATTGAAATAAATGCTTTTTCTAAAACTGCTCAAGAGATGATGTCATATAAAATTGAGGTGGCTCTAGACAATCTTTATATTTCTATCGCTTTTACAATGCTTTTAATAATTGTCTTGATATTTGTTGTACGCACTTATATAAGATTACAATTTTTTAAACATACGATTTATGACCATGAGACAGGGCTTTACAACAAAAAATACTTTGATAGTGTTCTAAAAAAATCTCAACTGCTGGCAGTTCGCGAAGATAAACCGCTCTCACTGCTAATTCTTTTTATTGCCAACTATAATGAACTGAGTGAAAGCTCAAATAAAAAAGAGTTGGAAAAATTAGCAACTATATTTGGTCATTTTTTTAGACACAGCGATACTGTATGCAGAATCGAAAAGGACTGTTTTGCGTCTATAACTCCAGATGCTTCTTTGGCAAATATAGAAAAATTATTAGATAAACTACAGCAGGAGTTTAAATCAAAATTTTCAAGTGATACAATTAAAATCAATCTCTGCATAGGAGTGGCGACCTGCACAGAAAATAGTTCTATTTCACTTTTGGAAGAAGCTAAAAAAAATATGCAAAACTGCTCTGTAATAAAAATAGGAGGTGCTTCATGAAACGAGGTGCTTTTAATATTATAGAATTGATTTTTGTAATAATTATTTTAGGTATATTAGCAAGCGTTGTAGTGGTAAAAATGAGTAGTATGACGCGTAATGCAAAAGAGGCTCAGCTCAAATCTTTTGTCGGGACTCTCAACAGATCGGTGGGTCCTGCAATCTGGTTTAAATCAATAGAAAACGGCCGTGAGGGGAGTATTGCTTTTGCGGATTATGATACTGACTTGGGCAAATATATAGAAATCATTCCAAACTATACCTCTGCTCCTGCGCTTGTTAACTGTAACGAGAGCGGTGACGGCATTTTTGTCAGTTATCTATTTGGAAAAAATTATGAGGTTTATTGCAGAGACGGAAATACGACTACAAGCCCTCGATTTAGATTGTATAACCAGACTGACAGCATCTATATGGATTGAGTTTAAAAGCTGTTAAATAAATTTTAGATGCTTTATAAACGCCTCCACCATAATTTTATACCCTTTTTCATTTGGATGAATGGCGTCTATTTTTAGTCTGTTATCTGCTTCGACCATAGATAAAACATCCTCCTCAAAAAATACCTCCGTTTCACCGGCAACTTCTTCATAAAGCGAGTGCGTTTTAAACCCCAGCATGCCAAAGTTTGGAACACCTACAAGCAGGACTTTTGCCCCACTTGCTTTTATAAGATTTATCATCTCAATTAGATTGCTTTTTAGTTTTTCATCTGAGCGTTTTCGTATTATGTCGTTGCCACCGTGGCAGAGTATAACCAAAGCAGGCTTTTCTTTTAAGAGGGGTGGAAGACGCAATAACCCATCTGATGATTCCTCACCGGATACGCCGGCATTTATTACGCGAAGTCCTGTTTTTTTCTGAAGTTGTGATGGGTAGCTAAAACTTTGTGGGACACCATATCCATAAGTGATGCTGTCGCCAAAAGCTAGTATTGTTGCGTCTCTTTTAAGCTCAATATAGGACAAATTATCTTTACTTTCTCTTGTGACTACTAAAAATATCAGGGCAATAACCGCCAGAGCGGCTATAAGTTTAATTTTATTCATCTAAGCGTTTTAAAATTATGCGTTAAACATCATTTTTGCAAGAACTACTATAAAAAAGCCTAAAACCAAAACTACCTTATGAAAGTGCTCTTGCATAAAGAGAGGTTTTTTGCGACCTGTAAATTTTATAAAAAGATTAAATAATACTCCAGAAGCGATAATTAACGCCAGCACTATCTTGATAACAAGAAGTTTTTGCAGAGTAGTTTCACAGCAACCTGCATTTGAGTTGATGTACTTTGACATCATCATACCGCCGGTTAAAACAATAACAAGAAGTGAGATAGGAAAAATTTTGAAACTTTTTGCACCCAAAGTCTGGTTTATCTCTTTATCTGTCTCTTTAGTAAACTTATTTTTCAGTGCCGATATCATAACGACATCTGTAAAAACATAGCCTAAGAAGATGATTGCCAAAATCAAGTGTATTATATTTGCGTATGGATAAATTGCTTCCATTGTAACTCCTGTTTAAAATTAAGTGTGATTATACTATCTTATCGTCCCATTTAAAAGCGTTAAAGATTGCTTTAAATGTCTCATCTAAGGGTGCTTGGATTATTAACATCTCATTTGCCAACGGATGTTTGATTTGAAGCTCATTAGCATGCAAAAGCATTCTATGGCAACCAAACTCTTCTCTTATAAACTTGTTATGTTCGCCTCTTCCATGTTTTGTATCGCCCAAAATATGGTGAGAAATATGTTTCATATGACGGCGGAGCTGATGTTTTCGTCCTGTTAATGGAGTTAGCCTTACAAGCGAATAACGGGTTTTATCGTACTTTCCAACGGCGAACGGAAGCTCAACAGTTGCGAGCCTCTCATATCTTGTTGTTGCCTCTTGAGCCTTTTTGTCTTTAGCACTGTCTTTATCTGCGATTTTATCAAGCTTTAAAGTCAGAGCATGTTCAATTTCTCCGCTCTCATCGGTGTATCCGCGGACAACTGCGATATAACTTTTTTTTGTCTCTCTTGACATAAACTGCTCACCCATAACTCTGGCACTCTCTTTATCAAGTGCAAAAAGCAAAACTCCCGAGGTCGGCTTATCTAGGCGATGAACTGGATATACGAACTGCCCTATCTGGTCACGAAGAATCTGAACTGCAAACTCTGTCTCATGTCTGTCAATTGGCGAACGGTGAACTAATAGACCTGATGGCTTATTTATGGCTACTAAAAATTCATCTCTATATAAAATTTCTAACAATATTTACTAACCGCGTTTTGTCGTTTTTCTTTTTTTGGTGGTTACCGGTTTTTTATAAGTTGCTTCTTTTTTATTTTTATCAGGCTTCACATATGGCTTTCTTAAGCGTTTTACCTCTGCCTTTTTATGCTCACTCTTTAACTTTATCTCATCTTGATCTTTTCTGCGTATTGTCGGGTCCGGTTCAAACCCCTCTACCGTCTCTTGAGGTATTTTCATACCTATAAGTATTTCAATATCTCTAATATCATACTTCTCATAGATATCAATCAGGCTTATTGCCATTCCGTCTCTGCCGGCGCGACCTGTTCGCCCTACTCTATGAACATAATCTTCAGGAATCGATGGAAGTTCATAGTTTATAACAAACGGCAGCTCTTCTATATCCAAACCTCTTGAAGCGATGTCCGTTGCAACAAGAACTTTGGTTTTTCCCTCTTTAAAATCATTTAGAGTTTTAAGTCTGTTTGCCTGAGTTTTATCGCCATGAATAATTCCGCATTTTAAGCCGTCTTTTTTAAGCTCAAGCACTAACTCGTCCGCACTTGCTTTTGTTCTGGTAAAAACCAAAACCTGCCTAAAGTTTCTTGAGCCGATTATGTAAGCCAAAAGTGCAGCTTTTTTTTCAGTATCGACTAAATAAACCACTTGATTTATAGTGTCAACTGTTGAGTTCTTTTTTGACGCCTCTATAAATGCCGGTTTTGTCAGTATTAGCTTTGAGAGCTTTCTAACTTTGTCGCTGTATGTTGCAGAAAAGAGAAGCGTTTGATGTCTTTTTGGCAAGAGAGGATGAATCTTTCTTATCTCTTTCATAAAGCCCATATCAAGCATTCTATCTGCTTCATCTAACACAAAAATCTCTACGCCTGAGAGATTAAGACCCTTCTCAATATGTTCCATTATTCTGCCGGGGGTTGCTATTACTATATCAACTCCCTCTTTTAGAATTTTCTGCTGGCTCTCCAAATCTTTTCCACCGACTAAAACAGCGATGTTCATAACCATATTTTTTGCATAACCCTGTAAATCTTCATATATTTGAATAGAGAGTTCGCGTGTCGGGGCGATTATAATTCCTCTTACTGCTCTATTTTCATCAACCGTTGTTTTTCTAAGTCTCTGAAGCATAGGAAGTCCAAATGCGGCAGTTTTACCGGTTCCGGTTTGAGCTGTTGCAAAAACATCAATTTTTGCCAAAACCAAAGGTATTGCTCTTGTTTGTATGTTTGTAGGTTTTTCATAGCCTAAATCTTTTATAGCGCCAAGAAGAGGTTTTATAATTCCTAATTTTTCGAATGACATTGTCTACCTACTTTTTTTTATTTTCTTATAGAGTTCTTGCCGAACTCTATTTACACGCGAAATGAGCAAGCCCATTTTTGCTACGCTAGCCGCTGTGGCACTAAAGCTTGCCTTTTACAAGGCAGAATTATTCTCACAGTTTTGTGAGAAGTTTAATGAATCTCGACGATTTCGTCGTTTTTCTACAAGGTTTTTTTCAAACTTATTTAAGTTGTACCCTATTGTAACAACAATAATAATAATTAACGGTATCGCAAAATACCAATGTGCTTTAATCCACTTAAGGAGATTTAAAAGTTCATTGCCGTAAAAATAAGCAGGAATTATTGTAATTGAAGCCCAAAAAATAGCACTGACAAAGTTAATTATTGCAAATTGGCGGCTTGAATATTTTGTTAGTCCTATTGCCATAGGAATTATAGTGCGCATCCCGTACATATATCGTTGAGCGAAAATAATCGGCCAGCCATATTTTTTAAGAAGCAAATGCGCCAATGCGAATTTGGTACGCTGGGAACGAATTTTATTGTGAATATATTTTTTATTGAATCGCCCGATATAAAAATATATCTGATCTCCCACAAAGCCGCCAAAAGCTCCGACAACTATGGCAAGCGGCAAAAACATATCTCCGGTATGAGACATGATGCCGGCCATAATAAGCCCGAGCTCACCCTCTAAAATGCTCCAAGCAAAGAGAACGATATAACCATACTCCTTAAGCCAATCAATAAATAAATGTTCCACGAAAGCCTTTAGTCAACCAATATTCAATAATAAAATATACAAAAAAAATTAATTATTTAAGTTGGTCATTATAGTAAAAAAAATGTTAAATAAAGGCAACAATCGTCAAGTTTAATACTAAAAACTGCCTCTCTTTTTACTTTTATTTTTAAAATATAGCCATGCAACAACTCCAATTAGGCTCATACCAAGACTTAGGGCTTGTCCAAAAGTTATAAAATTGCAGCAAATATACCCTATCTGAGCATCCGGAGCACGCCAAATTTCAGCGATTGCACGAAATAGCCCATAGCTCATTCCATATACTAAAATCAGCTCTCCGCTAAATTTTTGAAATCTTCTGTAGGCATAAACAACTACAAATACGCCGAAACCCTCTAAAATAGCCTCATAAAGCTGTGACGGATGTCGCAAAATCCCATCAACTAAAATCCCCCAAGGCACATCGGTTTCACGACCTATGAGCTCTTTGTTTAAAAAGTTTCCTATTCGTCCAAAAACAAAAGCCAAAGGCACGCTTATGGCTACTAAATCCATAATTTTACCAAACTCAATTTTGTGTTTCTTGGAGTACATGTAAGTTGCAATCAAGAAGCCTAAAACCGCACCGTGATAGCTCATGCCTCTTATGCCGACAAATTCACCGTTAACAAAAGGGTTAAATATCTGCCAAGGGTGGGAGATATAGTAGAGCGTCTGCGTATCGTAAAAAAGGATATAACCAAGTCTGGCACCCAAAATAACGCCTATTTCTACATACAAAAAGTAACTGTCCAACTCTTTGCTTTTAAAATCCAGTTTATCTTTTTTAATAAAATATTTTCCGATGTACAAAGCGCTCAAAAGAGCTAAAACATACATAATCCCATACCAATGAATAGGCATAGAAAAGAGCGTAAAAGCTATTGGGTCGAATGTTTCGTATATATTATTCCATGCTGACATCAATCTCTCAACGCTTCAGCAATAAGCTCTATCGGGTTTTTAAACACTATCTTACTATCCGTATAACCCAAAGATGAGTTTATCTGCATCCTGCAAGCGCTGCACTCCGCACTAACGACATCCGCTTTTGTTTTATTTATCATATCTGCCTTTGGAATACCTGCTGCTTTTGCAAAGTGGTACTTCTCGCTCTGCATTGTTACACCGCCAAATCCGCAACAGCTGTTTGGGTCGCTCATCTCTACAATATTGTAGTTTTTGCTTATTAGATTTCTCGGTTCCATATGGATACCCTGCATTTTTTTAGCATGGCAAGGGTCGTGATAAGTGACGATTTTCGTATCTTTTTTCTTTGACGCCAGAAGCTGTTCTAAATGCGTGTGATGCTGCAGCCACTCCGTTGCCATAAAAATTTTATCTCTAAGTGCCACCGCTCTTGCCTTCCACTCTGGCTGGTCGTGAAAATAGTGCTCATAGTCGATTTTTAGCATTGCAGAGCATGTAGCCTCCGGAACTATTATGGCTTCAACATCTTTGCTAAAACTCTCAAAATACTCTATGTTAAACTTTGCATTATAATCAACCGTATAAAAATCCCCCGTAAAATATGCGGGAGCGGAGCAACACTTCTGGTCTTTTGCCAAAAAAGCGTCTATCTCCAAATGCTCTAATATCTCTAAAAGCGAGTTACCTACATCCACATAGTTATAATTGCCCAAACAGCCTATAAAAATAGCGACTTTTCTTTTGCCGCCGTTGTTTATATTTTCTGCATGTGAGTTTAAAAATGATGTTTTTCTAAGACTTGGCAAAAGCCTGTCAGCTTTTAACATCGGGAGATTAAAACGAGAATTCATAGAGTCAACATCTGCTTTTATCTTAAATCCGCATGTCTGAAAAACCCAGCCGAGCTTAAAGGCTATATCGTTTAACCAACGGTGACGAAGAAGCAGGAAAAATACTCTTTTATACCAAGCAATGCCGAACTTTTGCGCTATGTCTGCTCTAACCTGCTCTATTACCATATCTGTCGGGAGTGATTTTGGACACACCTCAACACATGCCGTACACAAAAAACAGCTCTCAAATATGGCTTTTGCATTTTCATCTAACTCTAAATTGCCTCTCTGGTAAGCCCCTAAAAGGTCCAAGAATCCGCGAGGAGAGGTAACTTCGTCAGCGTTTACATTGTGAATGGTGCAGACTGGAATACATTTTCCACACTTTATGCACTCATCTGTCGTTGCACCAAAATTAAAGATTTCTTGTGCTGTTTTGCTCACTGCTATACCGTTTTAGAGAATGTTTTAGAGCTTGAGGCATGTTTTTTCATATAGGCATCAAAAGGCATCGCAATATTTCTAATAAGCAGAGTTCCTGTTTGGCTGCACTCTATGAAATCATCACTCATGCTCAATAGCTCATCCGCCACGAAAGGCTTAAGCGCTTCTATTGCATCCGCAAAATATTTTTTAAATTCTATGTTAAAGAGCTTTTCAAATCTTTTTATATCAAGTTTAAAGTTGCTCATAAGTTCCATGATTACATATTGGCGGATAATGTCATCTTCATTAAGAGCAATGCCGCGTTCAAACGGAAGCTTGCCTGCATCAATAGCCTCTTCATAATCTCTCATCTCTTTAAAGTTTTGAGCATAATGAGCCACGCCCTCGCCGATGGAAGTAAGCCCTACGCCTATCAAATCAGCTCCGCCTTTTGTGGTGTAACCTTGGAAGTTTCTATGAAGCTCTCCTTTTTCTATTGCTTTAAAGAGCTCATCTTCAGGTTTTGCAAAGTGATCCATTCCAATCATTTTGTATCCGTGAGAGGTTAAAAAATTTATTGTATATTGCATTATTTGAAGCTTCTCATCCGGAAGAGGAAGTGTCGTCTCATCAATTTTACGCATTGTTTTTTTCATCCAAGGAACATGCGCATAGTTAAAGACTGCAAATCTATCAGGATTTAATGTTAGGGCAAGGTCAAGAGTCTCTTTAAATGTCTCTAGCGTCTGGTAAGGAAGCCCGTAAATAAGGTCAACATTCACAGAGTGCATATTGTACTTTCTAGCCAAATCCATCGCATTTTTCGTAATCTCGTAAGGCTGAATTCTATGGACCGCCTGCTGAACTTTTTCATTGAAATCCTGCAGACCAAAACTTACGCGGTTAAACCCGTTTTGGCTAAGTACACGCATCTGATCTTCGTCAATATGGCGAGGGTCAATCTCACAGCTTATCTCTGCATCTTTTACGAAATTCGGGAAAAAAGATCTTATCTCTTTGATAACCTCTTCAAGCTGAGGAGCTGCAAAAAATGTCGGTGTTCCTCCGCCGAAGTGCATCTGAATCACCTGACGGTTGCAGTTTACATGCGAAGAGAGTATCTTTAACTCTCTTTTTAAATACTCCAAGTAGCGAAGCATCTTATCCTCTTTTGAAGTAAATACGACATTACATCCGCAAAAGTAACATGCATTTTTACAAAAAGGAAGGTGAAAATAGAGGCTCAGAGGACGCGATGAGTCTTGAGCTTTTAACTTTTGTATATACTCGTCATACCCGAAAGAGTCGCTAAACTCCAATGCTGTCGGATAGCTTGTATAACGAGGTCCCGGTTTTGAATACTTTGTGAATTTTGCAAAATCTAACATGTTAATAATCCATTGTTTTATAATTAAAGCGATTATCTCTAAAAAGTGTTGAAATAATGATAAATTTATATTATTATAATTCTAAATCTTCCATTTCCAATAACCAAGCTCTTTTCTTAGCTTGAAGTTTCTAATCAAATTTAGAGGTTTCTTTTTCTTAGGCATATTTTTACCCTCTAGCATCTTATCGACGGCCATAAGCACTCTGTCGCTTGATTTGCCGTCTATGTATGGGTGAAACTGCATTACGCTTTTTTCTATATTTTCTCTATTTATATCTAAATTATCCAAAACTGACAAAATCGTCTCTTCTAGCTTATCAATATCTTCCACATTAATCAATTCCGGAGCATTTTTTTCTGTTTGAAATGTTATAACCGGTTTTAGCTGGGTTAAAAACTCATATATTATGGAAGATGTGTCACACAGCATCAAGTCAGATTTCTTAAAACTTTCAATCAACTCCGTTGACTCAACAAATTTCACATTTGGCAAATCTATCGATTTGTAGAGTTCTACTATACTTAAATCCATTTTTGGATGCAGGGTGATATACCAATTAAAATCATATTTTTTCATCATATCAAGAATAAGGGGATATAAAATTTTTGCTTTTGAAAATCTCGGACTAAATGTTGAAGCAAAAAAGATTGATTTTTGTTTTGAATTCTCATCTCTTTTTTCTAGGGGAAACAGAGGGTCAAGTTTACACCAGCCCGTCTCCTCTACATTAAAAAAACCATACTGTTTTGCAAGCTCTTGAAACTTTTGCGTTGAACTCGGACCTTGCGTGCAGTATAGGTCAAACATTCCCCTGATAATATAGTGATACAACTGCCCGCTCTTTTTTACTTTGGCACTCGGCAAACCGTGAAAAACCTGAACTTTCAGCCCAGAAATAAACGATGGAACAACATTTCCGGGAACAAAAACTGCATGCGGGGCATACTCAACAACATCCTCAATATTAAATAATCGCTCTTCACCCGCATTTAAATAATTTATGTTTATCTCATCCCCATACATAAACCATTTTGCTTCATCACCTTGCATCACTATCTTTTGCTGAAGCGGTCTTAATACGGGAAAGCTATAATCTTGTGATACGAAAAACAGGTATCTTTTTTTTTCATTTTTATTCATTATAATTACCTAAGTTATTAAAGATTTAATTCTTGAAATCCCTCTTGATTGAAGATTTTATAAATATTTATCAAATCCCTATCAATACTCGTTCCATTTGGAATTGAAATAAAACTAATTTCACACTCTTTATAAATTGTACTTAATGTTATCAACGCCGTAGAATAGTAGGCTATAACTTGC
Source organism: Sulfurimonas sp. RIFCSPLOWO2_12_36_12 (assembly GCA_001829675.1). Lineage (GTDB taxonomy): Bacteria > Campylobacterota > Campylobacteria > Campylobacterales > Sulfurimonadaceae > Sulfurimonas. The sequence goes on from MIBZ01000048.1 coordinate 13,129, forward strand.
ATAGGATATATTTTGTTCTCTAAAAAATACAATTCAACCGGCATATTTATATCTACAACATTAAATAACGGACTATCTATTGAAGATAATATGTTTTTCATCTCTTTAGTCTCCCCACGATGAGGGATATAGATGATTTTTTTATTAAACTTTTCTATTAAACTTAATAAATTTGAGATATAAACATCCTTTTTTACTAAAGATTCGTTTAGTGGGTGTCCCAAAAAATATATATTTTCATAATTATTTTTTGCATTTTGCAGATAAGTCTCTTTTAAAAAATTCAACTCGTTTTTTACTATCTCTATACCGTTTATCGGCTCCAAATCAAAACAAGTAAAGAGGTTTATTTTATCTTTTATTTTAATATTTAATCCAAAAAATAAGAATCTAATTTCTTTAAAATCATACTTATTTATTTTGTTAGGCTTAATCTGATTTTCATAGATAGAAATAGTTAATACTCCATCATCCAGAAGAAAAACATTCTCTTTGGTCACATTCGGTATAACTATTTTTGGAACTACTTCCAGTTTTGAAATAAATATATATTTATAACTGTATTTTTTTAAATATTTAACCAAATCAATATATTTAAATATACTTGAGTGGCGGCTATACTCTACATCAATTATCTCTTCCCACTTATATAGGCTTTTTAAATAATCCATTTGAACTCTGTTTGCTTCAAGCGATCTATGTACTATTACTAAAATATTATTACTTAGTTTGAAATGCTTTACAGCTTCAATAGCATTGATTAGCTGCAGCGGTGTTCCTATTATAAATAAATTTTTCAAACCATTTCCTTAAATATTTAATTATCTATTATTCTAGAATCTATATTACATTTCACTAATTCTTTTTTAATATCATTAGGAGTGTACTGTGAAAAATGAAAAATATATGCCGCAGCTACGGCATCGGCACCGTTTTGTATTGCCTCAACGGCATGGTGCGGCTCACCCATTCCGCCATTTAATATAATCGGTATCTCTAATTCATCTTTAAACAGTTTTATAAGTTCTAAATCATACCCTTTTGTTGAACCTTCATTATCTATGGAGGTTAAAAGTATTTCACCTGCTCCATATTCCTGATATTTTTTAGCCAATTCTAAAGGATTTATATCTAATATGCCATCTTTTTTAGTAAATACTTTATATTTTCCGTCTATTTTTTTTACATCAATAGAACAGACAATGCATTGAGAGCCGAATATTGAAGAAGCTTGTTTTATAAAGTCTAAATCTTTCAAAGCTTTTGAGTTAATAGCTACCTTATCCGCACCTGCGTTTAAAACTTTATATATATCATCAATAGTTTTTATGCCGCCGCCTATTGTAAGAGGCATAAAACATTCGTTCGCAATATCCGTTATTATCTCGGTATTAATCTCTTCATTATTCAAACTAGCATCAATATCAAGAACTATCAACTCATCAACATTTCTCGAATTATAAATTCTGGCTGTTGATGTAGGATGCCCTATCGTTCTAAATGAGTCAAAATGTATGCTTTTTACCAACTGCCAATTTTTTAAAAGAACGCATGGGATTACTCTATGTTTTAACATTTATAGTTCCCCATTGATATTAACAAAATTTTCTATTAATTTCAGACCGGCTGTTTGGCTTTTTTCAGGATGGAACTGAAAAGCATATATATTATTTTTATTTACGGACGACACAAAGTCAAATCCATAATCGGTAGTGCTTGTTACAATATCTACATTGGTTTTAAAATAATAAGAGTGCACAAAATAAAAATCGCTGTTATTTGCAATACCGTCGAACAACAAATTGTTGTTTTTGTAACTGACATTATTCCATCCGACATGCGGGATTTTTAGTTTTTTGTCATAATCTGTAAAATCAAATTTCACGACCTCCGCATCAACCCAGCCAAGACCATCAGTTTCACCGTTTTCATAACTTTTAGAAGCGATAAGTTGCATACCGAGGCATATTCCTAAAAATGGTTTTTTATTTTCAAGAACCTCTTCATTTAATATATCTATGAGTCCTAACTCTTCTAAATTCTTCATTCCGTCTTTAAAAGCACCTACTCCAGGCAATACAACCTTAGAAGCATTTTTAATAATTTTATGATTATTTGTAATAACGGCATCACAACCTACTTTTTCAAATGCTTTTTGAACAGATCGCAAGTTGCCCATATTATAATCTATTATTACAATTTGATTATTTAACAATAAACTCTTCCTTTCTTACCAAAGAACCATCAATATCTCTTAAAAATTTACC
>MIBZ01000048.1:15405-31819 GCA_001829675.1 Sulfurimonas sp. RIFCSPLOWO2_12_36_12
GTTTTCATCTCTTTTAAAAATTCGCTTATTTGTGTATGAATCTACAATTTTATTAAACTCTTCTTGTGTAAAACCCGTATAATTCAAATACTCTTTAATAGCTTTTTTAGGCGGGATTCCATCATATTTATTTACAAGCCTTACGCCTTCTTCTCTTTTAATATACCCGAGTCTTATATCTAAACATGCGTTGTCGGTGGCTCTTCCGAATCCATATTTCACATATTTAAGGTAATCATGCAAATGGTTGCTATAGCAATCCAGGTTTTCAAAATTTTCATAAGTAGTTTCAACAGGTCTATCCTGCACGCTAAAACCATGCTCTTTAGATTTTTTCACAACCTCTCTTAAATCCCATTTAAAATAATATCCCAGAAACAACCCTGTAACACCGACTCTATGTATATCTTCATCACTTGCGTAAGTGTATAGCGACAAATCTTTTTTACTCAAGCCGTCAACACCGACCATATCAGATATTCTATTGCCTAAAAGTCCGCCAAACTCTTCTAACCACTGTCTATCCAGTGTATTTCTTGTTTTGCTTGTTGCCGGTCCGCCATACTCTATTTGTGGGCTCTCTCCCCAAATAATCAGTGGTATATTAAAGTTAACAGCGAATTTTGGTACTGTCGTAAATATTCCCAAGTGATTCTGCCACTCGTTGTCTCCGGTTCGTATAAATGCCTCTTTTGCCAACTTTTTATATACAACAGGATTTCTTTTTATGTGAATTAAATCTACACCTAAATTATTAAGATTTTCAAGATTTTTTCTTCCAATCTCAGTTGGTATCGTCGGTTCAAAACAGATACAAAGAGGATTTAATCCCAATTCTAAAACTTTTATTACCTGATAAGTAGAGTCTTTTCCTCCACTTACACCTATTACACAATCATAGTCAGGATGCACTTTATACTGTTTTATTAAATTTAGAAACTCTTCTTCTCTTTTTTTCCAGTCTATTTCACTGTTTTTTGATTTTTGAGATTGACAAGCATCACATACGCCATCTTCATTAAAATGTAAATCAGGTTTTGTAGAGGGCATCACACAATTGGTACAAATTTTCATAGTTTATTCTCCATATAATTTAATCTATCTCCAAACTCAAAATCTCTATCAGCTATTTTACCCAAAACATCATTCAAATATTTTGGGTGCATTCCATATCCCGGTCTGACACTTCGTATGTTCTCTTCGCTAAAAAGTTCACCTTTTTTGATATCTTTAGCTACATAAAGGCTTCTACTAAATCGTCGTGATTTTTTCTTCTTTTCATCCATGCTGTAATCAACTTTGCCAAGAAGTTTTTGGGCGTCTCTTATTGCTTGAACCATATCTGAAAACTCTTGCTTGTCCATTGAAAAATCAGCATCAGCGCCGCCGATAGATTTATCAAGTATAAAATGTTTTTCTATTATTTTTGCGCCAAGCGTGACTGCGACTATTGGGGCTGTGCTCCCCATTGTATGGTCTGAAAACCCTGATATAACTCCAAATGTTTGGGCAAGATTTGGAATTGTTAAAAGATTTGCTTCTTCTAGCGGTGCAGGATATGAACTAGTACACTTCAAAAGCACAATGTCACTGTTTCCGACACTTCTGCATATATCAACGGCATCTTGTATCTCATCTATCGTAGCAATTCCTGTTGAGATAATCATCGGTTTCATTTTTGAAGCCGTATATCTTATAAGCTCATAATCTGTAATCTCAAAAGAGGCGATTTTATAAGCAGACGGATTTAGTGTTTCTAAAAAATCCACTGCGCTTTTGTCAAACGGAGAAGAGAATATATCTATGCCTATCTCTCTTGCATAGTCAAACAACTCTTTATGCCACTCCCACGGCAGATATGCTTCGGTATATAAATCATATAGTTTTTTATCATCCCAAAGAGTTCCGCCTTTGATAATAAAATCATCTTTATCACAATTTAAAGTGATTGTGTCAGCTGTATATGTTTGAAGTTTAATCGCATTAGCGCCTATCTCTTTGGCTGCCTTAATAGTATCTTTTGCAATAGATATTTTGCCGCCATGATTTGCGCTAAGCTCCGCTATGATGAATACGCCATCTTTTTCTAAATCAAAACTACCTATCTTCATTTTATTAGCTCCTTTTTGAGTTCCTCTTGTGTAGGCAATATATTTTTAAATTCTGTTGGCAGTTCTTCTTTAACTGTATAAGTCGATACGCCCATTGGTTGAATTACATTTTGCAACGCATACTCAACTTCTAATCCATCTTTGTCACTACAAAGAATAATCCCTATCGAAGGATTTTCATGTGGCATTTTGACCTTATCATTTAAAATATTAAGATAAAAATTCATCTTACCTGCATATTCTGGCTTGAATTTTCCGACTTTTAACTCTACTGCAACAAGTGCATTTAATTTTCTATGAAAAAATAGCAGGTCAATAAAATATTCATTTTCACCCAAAACTAATTTGTATTGATTACCCACAAAACTAAACCCATACCCAAGCTCTAGTAAAAATCTCTTAATATTTTCTATCAAAGCATTTTCTACTTGTCTTTCATGAATATCCTTGGAAACTTCCAAAAATTCCAAATTATATTCACTTTTGACAATATCAATTGCCAACTCCGAAAGATACGATGGCAAAGCAATTTCAAAGTTATTGCTTTTATTTTTTATTTTATCTCTATCAAAGAGATTAGTTTTGATATGGTGAGTCAAAACATTTCTATTCCAACCATATTCTATGGTATTTTTAATATAATATTCTCGCTCATCATCTGTTTTACACTTTTCAAAGATGAGTATATTTTGACCCCAAGATATTTCTCGCACAGCTTGTGCGAGTTTTTCACTGTCTTGATATGATAAATAAAAAATTCTCATTCTCCAAAGATTTGAACTAGAATATCCACTCTTTTCTCCAAACTCAGTTATCAAATCTTTACTCATTTGCTCAACAACTGATTTACCCCAGCCCAAAGCCTCTTGTTTTGTTATTATCTCTTTACCTATCTCCCAGTATAGCTCTATCATTATCCGATTTGCTGATAGTATAGCTTTTGATTTGGCACTATAAATTTTTTGTTTAAGTTGGACTAAAAAATCTTTGTAAATACTATTCGTTTGCATATCAGTATTTTTCATTTTTCAGCTCCATACAAATTATTTCTTTATTATTTACTGTTTTTCTTGTTATATCTTTAAAATTGAATTTTTTATATAAGTTTATTGCTTTTTCATTTTTTGCAAAAACCTCTGCAATAAGCTTATTAATATTCAAAGCGTGAAAACCATATTCACAAATTGAATTTAATAAAACCTTACCCATTCCTTTTAATTCAATATTTGCATACAGACCAAACTCAGAACTTTTACTCTCTTTATCAATGTTAGTAAAATCAATAACACCGATATAATCGTCGTCTAGCTTTACTAAAAAATAGAGTTTATCGGCACAACTCTTCAATGTTTCTATAAAATTCAAATGATTTTCTAATAATATATCATCGCTATTATACATCCACTGTTTTATACTTGGATGATTTCGCCATGATAGAATCATCTTTTTTTCTTCCAAAGTTAAATCTATAAAGTTAATTAAGACTATATTATCTGACATTTTTATCATATTGACCAAGCAAAACTTCAAGATGTTTTTTTAGCTTTTTTTCTTTAAATTTGTTAAGAACCAAGAACTTTTTCTTCTTCAAAAATTTGTACATGTACTTTTGATTCTCTGCTGTTTTTATGGCAATAAATGGTTTTTCCATAAAATAAACTTCATTTGCCGTAACGCTTGGCGTAATAATTGCAAAATCGCTTTTTCTCATAAGTTTTGCTACTTGCTCACTGTTTATATGAAGTTTTATCCATTTTTTATTTTTAACATAATTTTTAAGTTCTTTTAAATTTCTATTGGCTGTTGTTGTTACTACGGCTACTTTTATATTATCAAATTCGCTTAATACCTCTAATATTTTTGGATTTAAATTTTGCGTATCTGCTCCGCCCATTGCCAAAAATATATTATCTGCTGATTCTATTTTTTTAGATGATTTTTTACTTTTTTCTTCTATAAACTCATCTCTTAAAAGTGTATATTCACTTCCGCATCTAAGCTCACAGCTCTTTGGTACTAAGTTCTTGTATCTTTTTGCGTTAGCGTAAATATTATGGTTTAAAAGTATGTCGCAGTGATGTTTTTCATATGTATCATCCAAAACAAAAATTTTTAGGCTTGGGTATTTGGTTTTTAATTTTTTTTCATACTCTGCATCAATTCCATAGTGGTCTATCACTATCGTATCTATATTTTTTTCTTTTATTAAGCTTGAGAGTTCATCTATGCCACTATTTTTTAATATATGCAGTTGATAATTGGCTTCTGTAATTTTTTGGTTTATATTGCCGTCTAAATCTTGTACGGCAAATATGATTTTAGCACCCCAAGGGCATTTGTCGCTTTGCTCGGGCACTTTTGGATACTGCTTTGCGAGTACCAAATCTCTCATTATATGACCTGTGCCGATGGTTGATGATGAATCTGCTCGAAAGAGGATAACTTTAGTCATTTTTTTCATTTTCTTCTAGGAACTCTAAAAGTTTACTCTCTATCTCACTGCTTGAGGGTAGATATTGTTTCAAGCTCTCTGGTAGTTTTTCTGATACTTTATATGTTGCTATGCCTATGGGTTGATTGGTCTCTTTGAGTGCATATTCTACCGTGGTTCTCTTTTTTTCTTTACAGATGATAATACCGATAGAGGGATTTTCATCTGCTAATTTTATCGTATCGTTGAGTACTGAAAGATAAAAACTCATCTTTCCTGCATACTCTGGTTTAAACTTTCCAATTTTTAACTCTACCGCTATGAGTGACTTGAGTCGTCTATGGTATAAAAGTAGGTCTATAAAATACTCCTCCTCATCAACCTCTAGTTTATATTGATTGCCGACAAAAGTAAAATCACTTCCCATTTGAGCTAAAAACTCTCGCACTTTATTTATCAGTCCGATTTCTAGCTGATATTCACTATGCTTCTCGTTTAGTTCTAAAAAATCAAAGTTATACTCATCTTTGATAGCGAGTTTTGCCTGATGTTTATACTCATCTGGCAAAGTTGTATCAAAATTTGTTTGATTTAAAAGATATTTTTCGTAAGAGTTATTGTCTATGTGGTTATCAAGAACTCTATATGTCCATCCAAATTTCATAACACTTTTTATATAAAATTCTCTTTGTAAATCATCTTTACATTTTTGAAATATAGCCACATTGTGTGACCAACCTATTTCTCTAGACAATGTCTGGAGTTTTTCATTTTGACTGTATTCAAAATAAAATAGTCGCATATTCCAAAGGTTTTGAACTGAAAATCCTTTCATCCCCACAAACTCTTTTTGAAGCTCTTGTGACACACTTTTAACAACAGATTTACCCCATCCAAAAGCTTCTTGTTTTTCTAAAATAGTCCTGCCTATATCCCAATACAAACTAATAAGCTCTTTATTTACAGCTTTGAGTGCTTCGTATTGACTAGAAAGTATTTTTGTTTTAATCTCTGTAATAAAATCTTTAAACTGAGTGTTATTTTGAATATTCATCTTTGAGCCGACTTTTTTACAGCCTCATACATATACTCTGCTCTAATCCAATCCTCAAGCGTATCAATATCTTGAACCAGATATCTTGGAAGTATAATTGGTATGCTATCTTTGCCAAACATGATATCACTGGATTTTTTATCTAATCTACTCCAGTAAAACTGTCCTGCATCTTGGTAAGCCTCTTCTAAATCTTGACTTCTTGCCATGTAGTGTTCCGGAGTGAACATCTCGCATCTGCCATTTTTATCCAGTTTAAATGTTCTTTGAATCGGAAAAGGCATTGATGTTGCACTAAAAGCGTTAATGGCATCTGAATTTTTAAGCGCTTCAAACCCTTCTATCAGATAACGAGGTTGCAAAAGCGGAGCGGTAGCATATATTGTGCAAACGAAATCAAACTCTTCGCCATGCTCTTTTAAATAATTTAGAGCATGTTTAACCACATCGCCTGTACCCGTAAAATCATCGGAGAGTTCTTTTGGTCTTATAAAAGGAACCTCTGCACCATACTCTTTTGCTATTTTTGCTATCTCTTCGTCATCTGTCGTTACAATAACCTTGTCGAAAAGCTTAGATTCAACTGCTGTTTGGATAGAGTAGGCTATGAGCGGTTTACCGAAAAAGTCTTTTATATTTTTTCGCGGTATTCGTTTGCTTCCTCCCCTTGCAGGGATAATAGCAACGGCATTCTTTTTAGCCATTTAGTATCTCAAACAAAGCTTTAATAACATAATCTTGTTCTTCATTGCTTAGTAGCGGGTACATAGGAAGTGAAAAACACTCCTCATAGTATCTATCCATATTTGGTGTTTGTTCATCCCCAAACCCAAGATTTTTATAATATGGCTGTTTATTTATTGGGATATAGTGAAGTTGAATGCCTATGTTTTTTTCTCTGAGCCAGATAAACAACTCCTCTTTTGATATGTTTAACTTTGTAAAATCCACAAGAACAACATAGAGATGGTAGGAAGAGTTTGAGTCAAATGTGTATAACGGTTTTATGATTGTATTTTTAAAAGCACTATCGTAAGTTTTTGCAATCTCTTTTCTTCTTGCTATAAAACTGTCTAATTTATTTAACTGAGACAAACCTAAAGCACACTGCATATCCGTAATACGATAGTTGTATCCAAGCTCTCTCATCTCATATTCCCATGGCTTCATATCAGGTGTCTTTACCATGCCGTGAGCTCTGAGTAGCAACAGTTTTTCATACATCTCTTTGGAGTTTGTGGTAATTGCTCCGCCCTCTGCGGTGGTAATATGTTTTACGGGATGAAATGAGAGAATGGAACAATCGCTATTTACGCAGCTACCGGCCTTAATGCCATTATATGAAGCGCCGATAGCGTGAGCGCAATCTTCTACTATTGCGACTTTATATCTCTCTTTTAGATATTTTAGTTTGTCCTGATTTAATGGATTTCCTGAAAATGCAACACCATATATGGCTTTAATCGTTGAATCTTTTTTTAACTCTTCTTCACATAAATCAAGGTCAATATTTCCGTCTTTTGCAATATCTACAAATATTGGTTTTGCTCCAACATAAAGAATAGAGTTTGAAGTGGCTAAAAATGAGTTTGGTGTTGTTAAAACCTTGTCATCTTTTTTCAATAAAATCATTGATGCCAGATGAAGAGCTGCCGTTCCGTTTGCAACAGCCACAACATATTTTACTTCACAGTAAGAAGCTAATGCCTCTTCAAACTCTTTTACTTTTGGTCCTGTTGTAAGATATGGAGATTTTAAAGTCTCTACAACTGCATCTATATCATCTTGAGTAATATTCTGTTTGCCATAAGGGATGAAGTTCACTATTAGCCTTTTTTTATCATTTCTAATACTTCATCGTGTGTTAGCCACTCGGTATTGTTGCCTGAGTTGTATTCAAACCCTTGCGTAACCGGAGTGCCCTTTTCTCCGAGCTTATTAGTTGAAAAATCAGTAATATGTGCAAACTGAATAGTCGGTTTTATAACATAATGGTCATCAAACTCAAGTGTCAAATGGCTGTCATCAGCCGGACACATAATCTCATGAAGTTTTTCACCGGGGCGGATACCTATAATTTTGTGAGGCAAATTCGGAGCTATGGCTTTTGCCAAATCCGTCATCTTCATAGATGGAATCTTTGGAATAAATATCTCCCCACCGTACATTCTCTCAAAGTTTTTAAGCACAAAATTTACTCCGTCTTCAAGCGTAATTAAAAATCTTGTCATCTTCTCATCCGTGATTGGAAGCTCAGTTGCACCCTCACTAATAAGTTTATTGAAAAACGGTATTACTGAGCCTCTTGAGCCTGTAACATTTCCATATCTTACAACTGAAAATCTAGTTCTTCTGTCTCCTACCATATTGTTAGCAGCGACGAAAAGTTTGTCCGATGCCAGTTTAGTAGCACCGTAAAGGTTTATAGGATTTGCAGCTTTGTCTGTAGAGAGAGCAATCACTTTTTCTACACTGTTTTTAATAGCAGCTCTTATGACATTTTCGGCACCGTTAATATTTGTTTTTATACACTCCATTGGATTGTATTCTGCAACCGGAACATGTTTTAGAGCTGCTGCATGAATAACAAAATCAACATTATGCATAGCTTCATTAAGTCTGTCCAAATCCCGTACATCGCCTATAAAGTATCTCATACACTCATCAGTGAAAGATTGAGCCATTTCGTACTGCTTCAACTCATCTCTGCTAAATATAATTATCTTATTCGGTTTATACTTTTGCAAAATAATTTCGGTATATTTTTTACCAAAACTACCAGTCCCGCCGGTTATAAGTATATTTTTATTGTTAAACATTTTTGATTTCCTTGCAATGGTTATTTAATGTAATTTAGGCATATATTTTAAAAGTTAAGAATTATTCCTAAAACTTAATGAAAAGCTTATTAATCTACTTTTCAAACTGCCCTGCTAATCTCTGATAAACTTCAGAACTCTCTAAAAGCTCATTATGATTTCCGCTTGCAACAATTTTACCATTTTGCATAACCAAAATCTTGTCTGCATTTTTAATCGTGCCCAATCTATGGGCGATTGTTATAGTAATTTTATCTTTTGTGTACTCGTCTAAAGCATTCTGAATTCTCTTTTCACTCTCATTATCCAAAGCCGATGTCGCTTCATCAAAAATAATAACCGAGGAGTGTTTGTAGATGGCTCTTGCTATCGCCACTCTTTGTCTCTGTCCGCCGGATAGATTTGAGCCGAACTCTTCCATTTTGGTGTATATGCCATTTTCAAGGGAAGAGACAAAACTTGAAGCATCTGCAAGCTTAAGCGCCTCATTTACTCTGTTTTCATTTATCTCTTGTCCGTAAGCCACATTTGCGGCAAGGGTGTCTTGAAATATATAGATTCTCTGCGTTACCAAAGATATATGATGCTTTAGCGAATCCTGCGTAAACTCTTTTATATTCGTTCCATTTACCGACACTTCGCCGCTGTCTGGGTCATAAAAACGAAGCAGCATATTTATAAATGTACTTTTTCCGCCCCCGCTGTCCCCGACAAGTGCTATATTTTGCCCCTCTTTTATCTCTATGCTGACATCGTCAAGTGCGTAAGAATCATCATATTTCAGTTTTACATTTTTAAACTCTATATGTGTAATATCATCTTCCAAAATCTTTTTTCCGTCCACAATTTTGCTCTGGGTATCCAAGATTTCAAAAACTCTTTCGCTTGCGGCAACCGCGTCTTGTATATTTGAGTAAATTGAACCTATGCGGCGAATCGGCTGAAAAACAAGCCCTACGGCAGTTAAAAATGCGCTAAACTCTCCGACCGTCATATTGTTATTGTAAACTTCTCGTCCGCCGACAAAAATAACTGCCGCAAGTCCGATAGCGCCGACTATCTCCATCATAGGCGAAACTATACTTCCGACATAAACCGACTTCATATTTATCTTAAAAAATTGCCAGTTCTCAACGCCAAAACGCTCCATCTCAAACTTCCCAGTTGCATTTGCTTTTATGATTTCGCTGTTGTTAAAAACCTCTGTGAGCCTTGTGACCACATCTGCATTCTTCTCTTGTGAACGACGGGAGTACTTTTTTAACTTTTTTGCTATCAAAATAATTGGATAGACAATGACGGGAAGAACGACCAGCGAGTAAAAAGCCAAAAGCGGGTTTAAGTATATGGTATAGCCGACAAGAGAGATTACCGTCAAACTCTCGCTTAAAAGATCCGGCAGCATTTTTGAGACAAAGTAACGGATTCGTTCTATATCATTTGTAACTCTGGATATAAGCTCACCGCTGCGATTTAGGTATAAAAAGCTCATATCAAGGTTTATCATTTTTTCTAAAAGTATCTCACGAAATCTTGTAATGACATGTTGACCGATATAGTTCATATAAACAGTCTGAACATACCTGCCGATAGCCTTAAACAGGTAGATTCCAACCAAACCAAAAGGAATCAGATAGAGCATCTCCTCTTTTTTGGCAATAAACATATCATCCATCAGAGGTTTCATGATGTGGGCGGTCGCGGCTGTTGCGCTTACCGTAAGAACTATTCCGATAAATACTAAAAAATATTGCAGTTTATAATCTTTTAAATATGGCAAATAGCGTTTAAAAATTTTTCTCAATAATTGTTCCAAAATTCGTTAATTTGAAGGTATTTTACCTAAAAAATAAAAACATTATTAATATTACCTAATTTTCATCATTTTTTTTGTAGAATCTCCTTATGAAAATATGTATAGTAAAATTATCTGCCATGGGTGATATAATCCACGCAATGGTCGCCTTACAGTTTATAAAAAAAGAGATTCCAAATGCTCAAATAGACTGGGTAGTTGAGAGCGGATTTAGAGGCGTTCTTGAAAACAACCCGCATATAGACAATATTTTACCCATAAACCTTAAATCTATAAAAAAAAATAAAAGTGAAATTTTCAATCAATACAAAATACTAAAAAGCTACTCAAAAAACAACTACGATATCGTCATTGACGCACAGGGACTTTTAAAATCAGCTATTGTCTCTAAAATAATAGGAGCAAAAATCATTGCAGGATTTGACAAAGAGTCAATTCGCGAGGGCATTGCATCTTTTTTTTACAACAAAAAAGTCCACATAGCTTATGACGCAAACACAATAGACAGAAATGCAACGGTTATCTGCGAACCGCTTTGCATAAAAATAACCGGCGAAAAAATCATAAATAAAGATAAGTTCCTGTTTTCCTCTTCGCATGTAGAAAATCTGCCGGAATTTTTTAATCTCTTCGTTATCGGCTCAACTTGGGAGAGCAGAAACTACCCAAAAGAGAAGTTTGTAGAGATTGCAGATGCACTGAAAATAGAAACTTTTGTAGTGTGTGGAAGCGAAGAGGAGCATCAAAAAGCACTCTGGATGCAAGAGCAGTCAGAACATCTACATGTACTGCCACGCGGCTCTTTGGATGAGCTAAAATTCGTCATATCAAAATGCTCTCTGCTTATAGGAAACGATACGGGACCGACGCACATGGCATGGGGCTTAAATGTAGCGTCTATAACCATCTTTGGTCCGACTCCGACAAATCGCGTCTATGTCACGCCGATAAACAGGGTCGTAAAATCAAAAAGTGAAGTAAACCACTACAAGCTGAACAAAAACGACTTCTCTATCTGCGAGATAGAAGCTGACGAAATTGTAAAAATCGCAAAAGAACTTTTATCTTGAATCAACTTGCCTTAAAAACTGGAGTACAAAAAGTTAAAAATATAACCATAAACGATTATATAAACTATATATTTGTTTTATACGCTTTTTTACTTCCGATTTCAAGAGGCGCAATATCAATACTATCAGCTTTGCTATTTATTTTATGGCTATTTTCAAACGACTTTAAAAAGAAAATAGAGTTTATAAAATCAAACAGAGTTATTTTGTATTTTTTTGCTTTTATAGGCTTTAGTCTGCTTTCTCTCTTTTGGTCAAGCGACGCAAGCGATGGCTTGGAATATATAAGAAAATACTGGTATTTTTTGGTTATTTTAGTCATTGCTACAACCATTCAAAAAAGGTTTATTGAGTATGTAATTTCTGCATTTCTAGCTGGTATGCTCATAAGCGAGATAATTTCTTATAGTATCTTTTTTGAGTTGATTCAGTGGAAGCATGGAAATTCAAATGATCCAACTCCATTTATGAATCATCTCCAATACTCAATGTTTTTAGCTTTTGCATCACTTCTGCTTTTAAACAAATTTTTTCATGAACAGCAAACAAAATGGAAAATATTCTACTTCTTATACTTTTTAACCGTAACATCAAATCTTTTTGTAAACGGCGGGCGAACTGGTCAAGCAGCGTTTGTAATATCTATTTTTCTTGTTGGTTTTTTAAATATAAAAAATAAAGTTTTGGCATTTCTTAGTATATTGGCTTTAGTTGTAATAATTTTTTATACGGCTTATAGTGTAAGTCCTGTTTTTAAAAATAGATTTGATGCATCAGTTGCCGAAACACAAAGTATTATTCAAAAAAGAGAATTTTGCGGTTCATTTGGCTCAAGACTTGGATTGTGGATTGTCGGCAGTGAGATATTTTTGGAAAACCCAATAGTCGGCTCCGGTGTTGTTAAAAGCATGGATGAGATGAGAGATCATATTAAAGCTTCTCACCCAGATAAAGATTGTATTGCTCGCCTGCCAAGTTACCACAATATTTATGTACAAAGCGCGGTACATCTGGGCATAATCGGGCTATTTTTATATCTAATGATTTTTTACAGTATTTTAAAATTAAGAATTGAAAATAGATACTATTTTAACTTAATGATTATTTTTGTGAGTGTATACTCTGTTTCAAGTTTAGTTGAGACTATGTTTCATGAGCAGTTTTCAGCTGCACTTCTCACGCTCTTTAGCGGTATTTTTATAGCACAAAACAGGATAGAAAATGAAGCTTAATTTTTTTAAATGCAAAACAGAGGAACCTTGTTTATTATGAATATATTAGTACTGACGCCAACCGGACACTCAATCAACAGCTTAAGACCAGAATCAGAAATTTATATCTCTTTGTCAAAAGCCGGCCACAATATAACTGTAATGACAAGTAAAGAGAGCAAATATACTCCTAAATATATCGAAAACAATATAGAGGTCATAGACGCTTCTCATAAAGAAAAAATAAGTTTAAAAACAATTAAAAAAGCTCGAGAAATTATTAAACAAAAGAGCATAGATATTGTTTATGCAACAAGTTCAAGAACCATCTCTAACGCTATATTTGCCTGCATAGGTACAAAAGCGAAATTAGTCGCATATCGAGGCACAACCGGCGGACTCTATCGCCACGACCCTACTTCATACTTAAATATTTTGAATCCTAGAGTAAATGGTGTTATATGCGTTTCAGAAGCTATTAACAGACATGTGACAAAGCAAGTTTTTTCACCCTCATCAAAAAACATAATAACAATACATAAAGGTCATGATGTAAACTGGTATAACCAACAAGCATTAGACCTAGAAGAGTTTGGAACAAATACAAAAAATTTCAATATTGCATTTGTAGCAAATGTAAGAGCTCACAAGGGTTTAATCTATGCTATAAAAGCAGCTCATGATTTGGCTGACATCAAAGAGTTGCATATTTTACTAATCGGCAGCAAGATTTCCGAGGAACCTTACCTCTCTGAAATAGAAAACAGCGGGATGAAAGAGCGGATTCATTTAACAGGCTACAGACATGATGTGCCGGAAATATTGGCGGCATGCGATTTATTGATTCATCCATCCATCCGTAAAGAAGGTTTGCCTCGTGTGGTTCTTGAGTCTATAGCTTCAGGCACTCCTGTTATTGCATCGGAAAATGAAGGAAGTATGGAGATTATTGATGACGGATATAACGGCTACATTGTTCCTATTAAAGATTCAAAAGCAATAGCAGACAAGGTGCGAGAGCTTTACAACTCTCCGGAAAAACTTAAAATGTTGTCTAACAACTGTATTAAAAAAATAGAAAATGAGATGTCACACAAAACTACGGTTGAAAAATATATCAAATATTTTGAGTCACTGTTAGAGGGTTGAAAATTATTTTCTTGCAACAATTATGCAGCTTCTTGATGTAAGCATATCTAAGGAATTTATTTTTCCCATAACATCTATATTTTCTTCAAAAAGTTCTAGATTAACTTTACGCAATTTAGATTTTGTTTTAAAACTTGCAAGTTTTAAAAATGGATACATAATTATTGCCAAAATAATTGAACCTGATTTTCTTCTATCTATACTCAATTCAACAGAGCTGTAACCCGCCTTTCGTAAGCCATAATGAAAATTATTATAACTTAACGGCATAATGTGCCCACTAACCTCTCCTGCATTTTTATCATAAGCAGATAGCGCCTCGTACATTGTGGGATAACCCGTAAATAAAAATTGCAATCTAGAAGTTAAATGCAAGATATTTGGTGTTGAAAAAATTAGACAGCCACCCTTTTTTAATTTTGCAAAAGCTTGATACAAAAACTCATATGGCCTTGGCATATGCTCTATGACCTCAATAGCATATATAATATCAAAAAACTCATCATCATACGGAATTATTGAATCTGTAGATATTTTCTTACACTCAATCTCTTTATACATAAAATTTTCTGGGGCAATCTCGGCAGCATATAAACAATCTTTTGGATTTTTACCTATCTTCTGCAGGTAGTTGCCAACTTGCTGACTCATATACCCTCTTCCGGCGCCAAAATCTAGAATTTTACAACTATCTTCTCTAATATTTTTTGTTATCAATGCATACATAACATCATTTGTTATGCCTAAAGATGCTTGTGATATTTTTTCACTACTCATAATTTTCCCTACCAATTATATTTTTCTACTACTAAGATGTACACTTAATAACCGTTTTTGCAATTTAGAAACTGCTTCAAATACTTATAGAACCTTCTGTTTGCATTTGTAATTGCAATGGTAAACCCTACCCATCCGTTTAAGAAATAAAACCTCAACACATATGTTTGAAAAAAAGCGAAAAACGCCTTGGCAATCACAATGCTAAAAAAGCATGTTTTTTTGCCTTCTGCCCCTAAATCTGTATATTTTATCGTCTTGTATAGTGTCTGATTTATATTAATTATATTTAAGTGTTTGAAGCTGTTTTTTAAAACTATTTTTTTGTTATACTCGTGCACTTGTACCTTCTCATGCACAAGACTATCGTCAAATATATTTCTTTTTCTGTTGTACACCCTGACTATGTAATCCCTGCTTAGAGTTTTATGTCCTAAAAAATAGTTGTCTCTGTGCAACACAAATAAATTATTATGATTATTTAAATCTTGAGACAAAATTTCATCTATTAGGTTGTCATTTAGTATCTCATCGCTATCCAAAGAGAGTATCCAGTCATTTGAAGAGTATGTTGCCGCCCTGTTTTTTGTCGGTCCAAAACCAATAAATTCCCCGTGAACAATTTTTACATTATCATAATTTTTAGCAATTTTTTCAGTATCATCAACGGAATCGTTCAGATATAAAATCACCTCTTTAAAACGAACCAAACTATCCAAGCATTCAGTAATCGTCTCCTCGGTATTTTTTGCCATTATCACAACAGAGATATTATCAATCAACAACTTTTCTACCTTTTAACCGCTTTTTAAAATTTTTTATATCTTTATGTTTTTTGGAATAATATATAGCTTTTTGCAAGCAAGATTCTCTATCTTCTGTCATAAATTCTAAGTATGCATCTACTATAATTTTCAAGTCGCTGTCTTTAGCCCAGAGTTGTGAAAAGTTTTTCAGCCTCTCATCAATATCCAGCTCTTTAAACACCATTCTGTTTATATCAACAATCTTAAATATATAACTATTATCTTCTTTCTTGATTAATATATTTCCGGGAGAGTAGTCTTTATGCAAAATACCTTTTTCATGCAAGCTAAATGTAAACTCTGAAAACTTCGCAAATATAGCTTCTCTATCGTCAAATTTTTCATCAAGCAAAACTTCTCTAATGGAAAAGTCATAGTCAAATTTTTCACTGACAAAATAACTATCATGCAAAAGTCCAAATTTTTTAAACTCTATATATCCGATGGCACTTGGAACAAAATCTGCAATTTTAAGGCTGTTGTAATATGACTTTTTTGCTTTTGTATCTCTAAAAAATGTATAAACGATTTTATTAAATAAATTTGGTACTTTAAACGCTTTAACAACAAGACTTTTATCTTTATAATCTATTACTTTGATTTCGTTTCTTGCTTTATGAAGTGAGTTATTGGAATTTTTAAAATAAATTCTAATCTCTTGAAGCAGTTTTATATAATCTTCACTTATTGATTTTAGTTCCACACTGCTCCAAATCACTTATTAATCATTATTTTAGTGCATTTTATCTCAAAAAAGATATAATTCGCCTTATGAAACAGCCATACAGATGGGATAACTATTCCGACCAGCCATATCCGCTACAAGACAAAAGCTACAAAAAGCAGATGCGAAAAAGCCAAATCGGCTCGCTAATAAAAACTTTTTTTATATCTATTTTTGTACTGCCATTTTCGCTCATAATGACTCCATTTGTAAAAAGAAAAACCATAAACTCAAATAAGTTTTTTTGCATCGGTGTAGATTTTGAACGAAATCCGATAGAATCAATCGAGATGTTAAAAGAGTTGAAAGTTGAAAGAATATTGTTAAGAGTAAAGCTTTGGGAGATGGAAAAATTACCGCTTTTAAAAGATTTTATACTTTTATGTAAAGATAAAAAAATAACCCTAAAAATACTTCAAGACAGAGAACATGTAGAAGATTTGGCA
>MIBZ01000049.1:0-7976 GCA_001829675.1 Sulfurimonas sp. RIFCSPLOWO2_12_36_12
ATACAATATCTTTAAAACGATTGTTTACACTCCTGCGGGATGGGAAAAACAGCCATCGGTCGAACTTCTAAAATCGGCACTCGGACTCACGGCAATAGCAAATTTCTTTAGAAAAAAAGAGACTAAGCATTTGGTTCCGCTTCCAATCGCCGCTATTGCCAGAGGAACGATTGATGTCGGGCTTAATGCCATTGTTATTATGACTGCAGGGGTTTTAATTCTTATCTATTTCGTGGGAAGCGGTCTTATGGGACTTTCTCTTGATCACACTTGGGTTGATGCACTTTTATATAAAAATATATTTTGGTGGGGTCTTGACCTCGTTGCAGACGGGCTTGTGCTAGTTTTTGTTGCGGGTACTTGGTACTTGCTTGCTATGATAATCTCAGGAAAAGATTTATATATGCAAAACATTGCAAGAGCTGCTCTGTTTTTAGAGATGGTGGTTTCATGGACTGTTTGGTCGCATCACTTGATGAGCGATCAGGGGCAATCAAACTTCCTAAAAGTACTTTCAGGCGAGGTTGTAACCGCTTTTGAGCTTATCACTCAGGGTATAGCCGTGTTTATTGTTTTAACGACACTTTACAAGGCAAAACCTCTCAAGATGACAAATGAGTTGAAGTTCTTGCTTGGCGGTATTTTAGGTTTTATGCTGGCTGTTCCGGCGGGGATTATTCAAGCCGACCTTGGTATGAACAGAGTTTTGCACAACACGCAGTGGATTATCGGCAACCATGTTAATGTCGCTGTTTTGGTAGGTCTTACAATGACGCTTTACAGTGCGATATATGTGCTTTTTCCGATTTTGACAAACGGGGTAAAACTTTATAGTCAAAAACTGGCGAATTTGCACTTCTGGCTCCATCTTATTGGCGGCATCGGAATGGGTGCTTTTATGGGTATGGCAGGACTTGACGGAATGCTTAGACGCACTATTTACTACAACGGCGAATATAACACATATATGGTACTCTCCGCTCTTTGCGGTGCCATGATGATGGTGGCGTTTGTAATTTTTCTTTACAACATCATTATGAGCATAGGTCTAAAAGGTCTTTTTGGGATTTATACAAAATCTCAAATAGATACAAATAGCTGTTTAGCACAAAAAAAGGATTAAAGATGAAATATTTTATGAACATTGGTTTGGTTATCTCGTTTGCACTGGTTGCACATTTTCTCATTAAAGACAATGACGGTATGCTTTTAGCAACTATCGGTACTATCATAGGCGGTTTCTGGTATGGAGTTCTTAGAATTGCGCATGATGAAGAGGCGCTTTGCTTGGCTAAGTAGAACATACAAGACACGAGCAAGGGGCTTTTTAAAAACAGCTACGCCTCCAAAAGCTTCTGCATCTCGCTCAAAGGAAGCGGTTTTGAGTAGTAGTAGCCTTGGATGGAATCTATCTTGTTCTCTAGCAAAAAGCTATGCTCATTCTCGGTTTCAACCCCTTCTGCCAAGACATGTATGCCGAGCTCTTTTGCCAAAAAGATAATTGTCTTTACGATTATCTGATTTTTTGGCTCACTCCTTATGTTCATAATAAAAGACCTGTCGATTTTGAGCTTATCGATTGGAAGATTTTTAAGATATGAAAGCGATGAGTATCCTGTTCCAAAATCGTCCATAGAGACGCTAAATCCCAACTCTCTTATCTGCTCTAGCAGACTGATTACAAGCTTCGGATTTTCCAAAACCGAACTCTCGGTAATCTCAAGCTCTATCCAAGAGGCTTCACATCCGCTCTCTTTTATCATATTTTTTAAAGTCTCTATTAGGTTTAAATGTGTTAGCTGACGCGCTGAAACATTGATGGCAACCCTGCTATTTAAAATGCCGAGCTCACGCCATCTCTTTACGGTTTCAAAGGCGCTCTTGAGCACAAAACTTCCTATCTCCACTATCAAACCGCTCTTCTCTGCAAGAGGAATAAAAACATCAGGCGGTATCATTTCATCATCATGCTTCCATCTCAAAAGCGCCTCCGCCCCTACAACCTTTCCCGTTTGTGCATCATTTTGCGGCTGATAATAGAGTTCAAGCTCACTCTTCTCAATCGCCTGCTTGAGGCTTGTAGCCATCTGCATACATTCGACAGCTTCTTTTTTAAATTCTTCATCATAAAAGCTAAAATTGTTTTTTCCCAATTTTTTAGCCTTATACATCGCCGTATCTGATGCTTGATACATCTCTTCCATACTCTGTGCATCATCCGGGTAGATGCAGATTCCAGAACTCGCCGTAATGTAAATATCCACCATATCTATTTTAAAGGGGTTGCTAAATTTATGATGCAGTTTTTGCATCAATCTCTCTAGCTTTTTTTTATCGCTCAAGTTTACAACTATTCCAAACTCATCGCCACCCATGCGTGCTATAAAAATGTTGGAGTCAAAAACTTCCAAAAGAATTTTGGAGACCTCAAAAAGCAGTTTATCTCCAAAGCGGTGACCGTATGAGTCATTGACGATTTTAAACTCATCAAGATCAAGAAAAATAAGACAAAACGGAACCTCCATAGCACACTTCTGTGCCAAAACTTCGCTGATATAAAGTCTGTTTGGCAGATTTGTAACCTTGTCGATATGAGAGAGGTTATAAAATTTCTCTTTTGACTCCTCTAAAAATCTCTCATGCTCTTTTTGCTCCGTGATGTTTCTGGCTATCCCAAACAGCCCGAACGGTTCGCCAAACTCGTCTAAAAGAGGTCCTTTTGTGACTAAAAGTATATTTGCGTTACCGTCTTTTGTTATATTTCTCTCCTCAAATGTCACTACTTCCCTTGAGTCGATTATCTTTTTGTCGGTTTCTCGGTGTTGCTTCGCAATCTCGGGCTCAAAAACATCGTAGTCGTTCTTGCCTATCATCTCTTTTGCGTCCGCATTGGTTATATTTGCCGCGCCATTGTTAAAGAGTATATATTTCCCCATTAGATCTTTTGCAAAGATAGCATCAGGCGAGCTGTTTACTATAGTACTTAAAAGCATATCGTATCTGGAGAGTTCGCCTTGAGAGATCTTCAAACTCTCTTTAATTTCCCTGTTTTTTCTAATCTGCTTAAGGTTTGCATCATATTGGGACTGCATTTTGCGAAAATATTTGTAGATCAAAAAGTATAAAATAAGAGTGGTTGCTAAAATAAAAAATGTCCCTTTATATATCTGAAGCGATGTAATCTCATCCACATTATCTACCATAGAAGCTACTGTTACATCAGAAAAAAGTATCCATGCCACGCTAACTATAAAGTATATTAAAGAGATATAAAACGCGTTTCTACGGCACTGAGGGCGGTTCTCTTGCACTTCTTGACTCCTTTATTTGGAACATTTTAGAGATGCCATTATACAAGATAGTATAAAAATACGGTGTGTGCAGAAAAATTTTTCAGATACATCCTGCTATAATCGCAAAAATTTAAAAAGGTTTGTGTAGATGATTCCTAAAGGGTTTGGCAAAAGATACTTCTCATTAGCTGCCATTCAAGCCTACATATCATTGCAAAAAATTTCTGCCGCGAGCGTATCTGTTTGTACGCTTGAGGGCAAACATCTTACGGTAAAGAACAACTCCCCTCCCTCTGCATAACAGTTTCTACTCTCATCAATAACAAAACAAAATTACAAAAATAATGGAAATTAGATATGCACAAAAAAAAGATACTTTTATCACTTCTGGCTTCAACCGCCTTAGTTGCTCAAAATATTGAGCTAGAACCGCTGAGCATAACCTCAACGGCTATACGAACAAATGAGCTAAGGTCAACAGATGCCGTAGAGGTTTACACGGCAGAAGATATAGAAATGGCGCATGTTCAAAATATTTATGAGTTTTTAAACAGCCAAACTTCAGTTATCACGATGCCCTCTTACGGTAATTCATTTTCTCAAAAACTTGATTTTAGAGGTTACGGCATAGGCGATGGCTATCAAAACATAGTTATAACGATAGATGGCAGAAAAATCAACAATATCGATATGGTACCTCCTCTTTTATCGGCTATTTCGCCCGCATCCATTGAAAAAATGGAGATTATAAAATCAGGCGGCATTGTAAAGAGCGGCGATGGGGCAAATGCCGGAGTTATAAACATAACCACCAAGCAAACCACCTCCAAAGAGATAACCGTTTATATGGGAACATACGGTACGGCTGATGGCTCTTTTTATCTAGGTCATAATGATGAAAAGCTCTCCCTCTCGGCAAGCGGTGAAGCGCAAAAGAGTGACGGCATCCGCAATATAAACAGCAGCGGGGAGAGAGATGAGAGCAGCATGACAACAGGCACATTCAACATAACTTATTTGCCGACAGATGAGCTGGAACTTAGAGCCGGTGCCTCATTTGCAAGAACTAATCTGATTTACGCAAGCTTTCTAACACTCGATGAGTACAATAATAACCCAAAACAAGCGGGAGCTACAAACTGGGGCTCAAATGAACAAGAGTACGACACAGATGCCCTTAGCGCAGGAGCAAGTTACTACTTTAGCGATAAATTATCTTTAAATGTAGATATGAACCGCGAAGAGAAAATGTCAAATTATGTAACCTATGCATCCGTTACGGATTATGTCTATAATTCTGTAAGAGCCGCTCTTAAATATGATAGCAAATGCATAGCAATTACCGCAGGAGTTGACGGCTTTGAGGGTAATCTTGTAAACACGAACAATGACCTTACAAAAAGAAACGGTGCGCTCTTTTTAGCCAGCGAACTATACCTTGGAAAAAATACGCTCAAAGTCGGTTATAGGTATGAAGATATCTCATTTGAGAGTAAAACCGGAGAAGATCAAAAAGACAAGCTTCATGGTGTTGAACTTGGCTACAACTATACTTTTGACAAAGAAAGTTCTGTTTTTGCGAACTACTCGCACTCTTTTCAATCATCAAGTTTAGACAGGCTTTTCAAGTGGAATACGGGTGCGTTTATGGGGTATGTCAAGCCGTCACAAGCTCATAACTACACGCTTGGTTATAACCATATAACCAATAGCAACAAGCTTAAAATCTCTCTCTTTTATATTGATTTACAAGATGAGATTTACTACTATGCCGATGCGGCGAACTGGTGGGCAAACGCAAGAAACACAAACATAGACAAATCTCACAAATACGGTCTGGATATTTACGACAAATGGCTTATTTCAGATGAGTTCAATGTAGCGCTAAACTATAACTTCGTTAAAGCAAAGATAGATGACGAGATTGAAAACGGCGAAGATTATTCAGGCAACGATTTACCCGGAGTTTCAGACCATAACATCAAAGCGACACTTAGCTATCTTGCTAACAAAAACACTACTTTGGCTATTACTCAAGTGTACCGCTCAGAGGCTTACGCGGCAGATGATTTTAACAACAACTTCACCCAAAAGCAAGACGCCTACAAAAGCACGGATATATCTATAACCTATACAAAAGACAATTTGGAACTTTTTGCTAAAATAAATAACTTGTTTAACCAAAGAAACGGTTTGTGGGTTCAAGATGACGCCATCTACCCTGCAAACTTCACGACCACTGCCATCGCAGGGTTTAAACTAAGATTTTAAGGGGGTTTCGTGGGCATAAAAACTATTTTTTTAACACTCTTTTTTATGCTCACGCTAAGTGCCAACGAGAGAGTAGTTGCTCTCTCTCCCTCCATAAACGAGATAGTTTTTGCGCTTGGAGTCGGGGATAGGGTGGTGGGCAATACCACCTACTGCGACTTTCCAAAAGAGTCTGCAAAAATCGCAAAAGTCGGGGGCTATTTCAACCCCTCTCTGGAAAAAATTCTCTCTCTTAATCCAACTTTGGTAATTATGCAGCAAAACAGCTATAAATTGTCCCAACAGCTGCAACAGCTTGGGATTAAAACCAAAATAGTAAATATTAACACACTCTCAAACATAAGAGGCTCTATTTTAGAAATCGGCAAGATATTAGACAAGCATGAAGAGGCAAAAAAGATTGTAAAAAATATAGATAGTGAACTTAGCAAGCTAAAAAATATAACGAAAGAGAGAAAGATTTTAATCGTTATGGGGCATAACACCTCTCTTTCTTCAAGAATTTTTGTGGCTGGGCAGAACCTCTACTTTGACGACATCATAAACGAAAGCGGAAATAGAAATGCTCTTCAAAGCCAAAGAAAAGGGCAGCCCGTCTTAAATATGGAGGGCATTATTGCCACAAATCCGGACATTGTCATACTTCTCTCACACTCAATGAAAGAGATGGGTTTAAGCAGAGAGAATTTAATAAATCCTTGGCTAGAGTTGCCGATAAATGCGGCTAAAACCAACTCCATCTACATAGTTGACAAGATGTATTCAGGCATACCAAGCGATAGACTTGTCTATTTTTTACGAGATTTTAGAGAGATTTTAAATGACTACAAAAGTAAAAACGGAAACTAAATGTTAAAGATAACAGAGTTCAGCAACAGCATACTGACAAACATAAATTTTCATCTAAGCGAGAGCGAAAACCTCATTATACTGGGCTCAAACGGTGCAGGAAAATCTACTTTGGCTAAAGTTTTGTGCGCTCTTTCGCACTCAGACTCCGTTGAACTCTTTGGCAAAAAACTCAATATGTACAGTGCAAAACAGCGCTCGCTACTTGTAAATTATGTACCGCCGAAACTTGAAATTTTTGATGAGTATATTTCACTCAGGGAGTATCTCGAACTTAGCAAACTATACTCTAAACTAACCGTTGATGAGGTTTTAGAACTTCTAAATTTAAAAGCTTTGGAAGATAAACCGTGCATTACTCTAAGTAGCGGCGAAGGACAGCTCTCACTTATTGCCTCATCCCTGCTTCACGGTGCAAAACTGACAATCTTTGACGAGCCGACCGCAAACCTAGACCCAAAAAAAATGCAAAAAGTGGCAAAAATTCTCTCAGGCGATAAAATCCAAAATAGAATTATCATAACGCATGACCTAAATCTTGCTCATAAACTGGGGTATAAAATTCTCTATATGTCAAATGGTGCGGTAGAGTTTTTTGACACGAATGAGAAATTTTTTGAAAAAGCCAACCTAGATAAGCTCTTTGGCACAAGCATAAAGCAGATAGATGGCTATTTTGTGGTGAACTTATGAAATATATATTTATAATCCTCTCGCTTTTTTTGCTTCTTATCGCGCCGTTTTTTGGGCAGATTGATATTGATATGTCAAAAATAAATCTTCTCTCATCCATAGAGTATAAACTTTTTTGGGATTTAAGAGTGCCCAGAGTTGTTGTCGCATTTTTTACCGGTGCGCTTTTGGCGCTTAGCGGACTAATATTTCAATCCATCTTTAGAAATCCTATGAGTACGCCTTTTACTCTTGGAGTGGCGAGCGGTGCGACTTTGGGAACTGCTTTTGCCATAGTATTTGGGCTTGTATCTTTCACAGCTGTTTTTGGCTTTTTAGGCGCGCTTTTTACCATAATTGTTCTTTTTACAATTACCTCAAGACTAAAAGCGTATGAAACATCTTCGCTTCTTTTAATCGGTATCGCTTTATCGTTTTTTTACAGCGCCGCACTGATGATTCTTTTTTACATAAGCGATGAGACTCAAAGTTACGAGATTGTCCGTTTTACCATGGGAAGCCTTGATGTTGTCGGTTTTATGCAGACTTTACCCGTTGCAGTTGCAGCTATTTTGCTTCTGCTTGTAACCCTTAAATACAAAAGGGAGATAAAACTGCTCCTCACCTCATACGACAACGCTTTTTTAAAAGGGATTGAGGTAAAAAAAGTAAATACTATTTTGCTAATCTCTGTTTCAATTGCCATCGGTGTTGCAGTCAGCATAACAGGACCCATCGGATTTGTTGGGCTTATCGTACCTCATATACTAAAAGTCGTCTCTAAAAAAAGCGCGGACAAACTGATAGTTCCTACATTTTTTTACGGCGGAATATTTTTGGTTTTGTGTGATTTAATCTCCAGAAATCTTGGAACTGCTTCAGATGTGCCAA
>MIBZ01000049.1:8000-13301 GCA_001829675.1 Sulfurimonas sp. RIFCSPLOWO2_12_36_12
GCGGTCCGTTTTTCATCTATCTGCTAGTTAGAAGAAAACGGGTATGATTTGTAAAAAATACCATTATTATTGTGAGCTTTAAATGAACCTATTATCAAAATCCGCCCCGCTTGAAGAGTCGATTGTAAAGATGCAAACTGTTTTGGCAGATGTCGGCTGTAAAACCACTTTTTCTCAGGAGAAACATCCGCTGGAGCACTGCTACTCGGTAAACCTTAGCTCAGTCGAAGCACCAAACCATATCTACTCAAACGGAAAAGGAGTTCTCTCGGATGCCTCTATGGCAAGCGCTTTGGGCGAGTACATCGAGAGACTTCAGACAAATAACTTCTTTGTGGATTTTTATCTGCCAAAGAGAAAACAGTATCCCGACGAGATGGCTTTTGAGTTCGGAGGAGAGTTTTTAAATGAAGAACTGCTTGAGATGTATGATCCCGAAGGCGAACTAAGCAGTGAGGATTTGGTTGACTACAACAGCGACTATTTGGACAAAATTCTCACCCTGCCCTTTACAAAACACTCAAGCAAAGAGAGTGTCTATTTTCCTATAAACATCTTAAGCAACCTGTATGTCAGCAATGGATTAGCAACGGGAAATACGCCAAAAGAGGCACAAGTTCAGGCACTTAGCGAAATTTACGAGCGTTATGCAAAACTCTGTATTATAAAAAACGGCTACGCACTGCCGAAATTTCCGGATGAGATTTTAAAATCTTACGACAAAGTTTACAGAGATGTTGCGTCCCTTAGAGAGCTGGGCTACATCGTAGAGGTTCTTGATGCCTCGCTTGGCGGGGAGTTTCCGGTGACTGCTATCTCTTTGATAAATCCTAAAAACGCAACTCTCTTTGTCTCTTTTGGAGCGCACCCCATCTTGGAAGTTTCTCTGGAGAGAACTATGACCGAGCTTATGCAGGGACGCTCTCTGGAAAATCTTGATACTTTTGAGACTCCAACATTTGACATGAGCATAATTGAGGATAGTTTCAATCTTGAATCGCATTTTGTGGACTCAAACGGAAAGCTTGGATTTGGTTTTTTAAGCAGCAAAAAAAGTTTTGAGTTTTCGCCGTGGAGATACAATGGCACCTCAAGCGAAGATGAACACAGCTTTTTGTTGAACATTTTAAAGAAGATGGGCAAAGAGCTCTACATCAGAGAGTACAGCTACCTTGGATTTTACTCTTGTCAAATTATTATTCCGAGCATTTCAGAGGTCTATCCAATAGAGGATTTGACCTATAACAACAAAAACAGCGGCAAAACCATCCGTGATATGGTTTTAAATTTTAGCACTCATGAAGCAGAAAATATTTTGGACGAAATAGATGGATTGGACAACTCGCTGAATGTTGAAAAATATATAGGCGTTATATTTAAAAACAACTTCACGATGGCGGAGTTTAAAACACATATATATCTGCTTATGGGCGATAAAGAGGCGGCTTTGGAGCTTTTAGAGTCAGGAGAAAACAGGCTTGGACATGTTGTTGCAGAACTAATTCACATGGATGAAAACGGGCTTGATTTTGAAGATTATAGAGAGGGACTATTTAATATTTTCACGCGAGAGACGGTAGAAAATGCTATGCAAATCCTTGAAAAAGAGAAGTTTTTAGTAGATATAACACTCCATAACGACTACTATAACATGTTAGCGATGTACGATAGACTTGAGAGTAAAAAAAGAGGTATGGTTTTATGAGTTATGGCGAGTGGTTTGAAAAACATGCCCATAAACATAAAAAGATAGTTGATAAACTTGTGGCTCACGGCTATACAAAAGAGCAGATAATCGACTACTTTGACTTTGAAAATATGGTAAAAGAAGAGATTGATTTTTGCCCACTTTACAAAGATAACAAGAAGTGCCATGAGATGGAGAGTCTTAACTGCTATCTCTGTGCATGTCCGAACTTTAGATTTGACGACAACGGCATAAAAAAAATAGATGCTAAAACACAATACAGCTTCTGCGCGATAGACTCAAAAGATGGTGAACAGGGCGTATATGGCGACAAAATACATCAAGACTGCTCAAAATGCACCGTCCCTCACCACAAAGAGTATGTCCAAAATAAATTTGACATTGAGTGGAAAAAAATCATGAAGAGTTGTGTGGTATAAACTATATTTTTAGATAAAATAAATTAAAATATTTTTAAAGGTTAAATTTTGTCAATTTTTCAAACCTCAATTTTAAAAAGCACAACTCAAGACGAATCAAAAATCGCTCAAAGATGGGCAAAGTTTCAAAACTACCTAGCAAAGATAGAGTTTGTAAAAGATGTCAAAGAGGAGAAGTACCAAGACGGTTTTTTGCATGACATCTTTGAAGAGTGTCTGGGCTATACGCTGGACAATACAAACCCGCAAAACTTCAACCTAGAACGTGAAAAGAAAAACGAAACAGACGGTAAAAAAGCTGACGGCGTCATACATCTAAATGGCGAAGTTGTCGGCATCATAGAGCTAAAAGACCAAAAAAGCAAAAACCTCGATGCCATAGAAGCTCAAGCCTTCAACTACCACAACTCACACTCCAGCTCAAAGTACATCATCATCTCAAACTTTGACGAGCTTAGATTTTACATAGACAAAAAAACAGCGTATGAGAAATTTTCACTTTTTAACCTAAACTACGATGAGTTTAAAAAACTTCATCTTATCCTAAGCTATGAGAGCATAAAAGAGGGCTTGCCGCTAAAACTAAAAGAGAAATCTGCAAACTTTGAACAACAAATCTCAAAAGAGCTTTATCGTGATTTTAGTATCTTTAGAAATCATCTTTTTGAAAATATTGTCAAAAATAACTATACCGTTCGCCCTGAGCTTGTCGAAGGGTCTGACCTTGACTCCGTTCGCCCTGAGCTTGTCGAAGGGTCTATCCTTGACAAACAAACCCTCTTACGCCTCACCCAAAAACTCTGCGACCGCATCATTTTTATACTCTTTGCAGAAGACAGAGGGCTTTTGCGACACAACACCATCAAAGAGATAAGAGAGGAGTTTAAAGCCCAAAAGTTTACCTCTTACGCACTTTACGACATCTACAAATTTTACTTTGAAGCCATAAACAAAGGCAACGAAAAGCTGGGCATCCCAAAATACAACGGCGGACTTTTTGCAAAAGACGAGATGCTTGATGTTTTAATCATCGACGATGCCGCTCTTGATGTGGAAGCGCAAAAACTAAGTGATTATGACTTTGTGAGTGATATATCGGTAAATATTTTAGGGCATATCTTTGAGCAGAGTTTGACAGACTTAGAAGAGCTAAACGCCTCCATAAACGATACCGACTTTGACAAGAAAAAATCCAAACGCAAAAAAGACGGAGTTTTTTACACTCCCGAGTACATCACCCGCTACATCGTCCAAAACACACTCGGCAAACTCTGCGAAGATAAAAAAGCAGAGTTAAATATTACAGAAACTATTCCTGTCATTGCGAGTGAAACGAAGCAATCTATAAAAAATAAATTACCACGAGCCCAAGCTCTCGCAATAACACAATATAAACAAAATCTGCTTGCCTACCGTGAGTGGCTAACAAACCTAAAAATCCTCGACCCCGCATGCGGAAGCGGTGCATTTTTAAACCAAGCCTTAGAGTTTCTGATAAAAGAACACACGGTTACTAGAGATATGCTCCTACCTTTTGGCGACCTTACCATCGGCTACGAGATAGAGACAAGCATACTAGAACACAACCTTTACGGCGTGGATATCAACGAAGATGCCGTTGAGATAGCAAGACTGAGCTTGTGGCTACGCACCGCCCACAGAGGCAGAACGCTTACAAATTTGAGTGAGAAGATAGTTTGTGCAAACTCACTTTTGGCTATGCCGTTTGCTGAGGGAAGTTTTGATGTGGTTATCGGCAATCCGCCGTATGTGAGGGTTCAAGGACTAAAAAGCAACTATGAAGATGAAGCAAAACTTTATGAAGCAAAATACAAAAGTGCTACTGGAAAATATGATTTATATGCTTTGTTTTTAGAGATGAGTTTTAAGATGTTAAATAAAGATGGAAAATTAAGCTATATTTTGCCTCATAAATTTCTCATTTCTGATTTTGGAAGCGGGCTACGAGGATTCTTAGCCGAGAACAGAGCTG
The DNA here is from genome assembly GCA_001829675.1 of Sulfurimonas sp. RIFCSPLOWO2_12_36_12. Classification (GTDB taxonomy): domain Bacteria; phylum Campylobacterota; class Campylobacteria; order Campylobacterales; family Sulfurimonadaceae; genus Sulfurimonas. The sequence continues at coordinate 12,121 of MIBZ01000049.1, forward strand.
TTGAGAGTTTGCTTCATTTTGGTTCGGAAATTGTTTTTAAAGATGCCTCAACCTATACATGTATTATCACGCTATCACACGCCAACGAAATATTAAACTTTAAATCTATCAGCCCTAAAGATATTTTTGAGCCTTTTGAATACAATAATGTAAGTTTTGAAAGTTTAGGTAATGAAAAATGGAATCTTTCTAATGTTGATACAAGTGCTATTTTGGAAAAAATAAACTTGCAACCTTTGCGAGTAAAAGATGTATTTGAAGGTATTTATCAAGGTATAGTAAGTGTTGGCGATGATATTTTTATGCTACGAGGCAATATGGTTGATAATCTTTTTAAAGGATATTCAAAAAAATTAGATCAAGAAATTATTCTTGAAGGCGATTTAATGAAGCCAATATTAAAAGGGCAAGATATTAAGCGAAATACACCATTGGAAACAAATTTATATATTATTTATCCTCACTTTATTAATGCTAATAATGAAACAAAAGTTTTTGAAGAAATAGAATTTTTCAATAAATTCCCATTAGCATACGAGTATTTATTAAACTTCAAAGATGAATTGATTGCGAAAAAAATAAAATATAAAACAAATCCTAAATATTGGTACAGCTTACATAGAGCAAGAGAAATTAGAATATTTGAAAATGAAAAGATTATAACTCCTCAATTACAAAATTTTCCAAATTTTACATATGATATTGCAAAATCTTATAGCGATGCTGGAGGTTATAATTTGATTAAGAAAGACACTTACAAAGAAAGTTATAAATTTTTGCTAACAATTCTCAACTCTTCTATTATGTGGTTTTTTATCAAAAACACAAGTGCTGAATTTGGTGGTGGTTATTATTATTTTAAAACTGCATATCTTGAACCTTTCCCACTTCCGAAACTTAAAAATATAGAAGAGCAAGAACCATTTATCGAAAAAGCAAACCTCATGCTCTCTCTCAACAAACAGCTCCAAGAGACAAAACAAAACTTTACAAATGAGCTAGGGTTAGAAAAACTGACAAAGAAACTGCAAAATTTTGAGGAGCTGGAGTTTGAGGAGTTTGTGAGCGAATACACAAAAGCAAAGAAACTAAAATTTGCCGACAAACTAGAAGAACGCAACTTCAAAAACGAGTGGAAAGCGATATTTGATAACGATAAAACTCTTACATGTAAACTAAAA
>MIBZ01000050.1 GCA_001829675.1 Sulfurimonas sp. RIFCSPLOWO2_12_36_12
AGTATATAACGGTGCATAGCTGAACAAAAATCCTGCAAGCCACATAACAAGCGTACCGCCGCCTATAGTTATCCAAGACCAGTTCGCCATTTTTAGGCTGTATATCGGTTTTTCCATCAAGTACGGTGTTAAAAATAGAAATGCTCCAAATACAATCATATAAGAGGAGCCAAAAATCCCGACCATAGGATGCACCGTCATAATCGAGAAGAAGTGCGTCTCATCTATAAATGGAAGAGGTTTAATCTCATACATTCTCATAAGCATACCCTCAATGGCCGCCAAGCCGTAGTAGAGCAAGCCTATTACAACAAATCTCATTGCAATCTTTTGCATCGGCGTCATGCTCTCATGCCTGAGACCGCCTTCGTTACCGTCTATAACTGTTTTAAAAAAACTCATATGTCTGCCTCCTTTATCTCATAGAGTGGCTGTCATCTTCTTGACAACCACTTACTACAATTGCATCTTCAACAATCATTTGCGCGCCTTTTGGACCCGAATACTCCGTAGAGCGGATGTAGTAAGTTCCGTTTTTGTGAAATATCCACATAAGGTCATTTCTGTTATTTGGAACGACTTGCATCTGCGCAACTAATGTATGGTTTTGTCTAAAAATCCCAAAGCCGTAAGTCAAATCATTGCTATGCGCATCAAACACGACATACTTGCCGCATGGAACTTGCATCGGCTTCTCTTCAAGAGTGATGTTGTGTTTTTCATAAACAATTTTGAAACTCTTTTCAGCTTTAATGTTTGCTCTATCCAAATCCATAGGTACCCACGGTACGACATTGAAAGTTAAAAAGTGCAACCCTGTTCCAATAACTGCAAGCGAAATTGCATAACTCCAAAAATAGATAGGTTTAACCACCCCTTTAGCTTCCCCAGCTTGTGTAATGCGATAGCCATACCAGCCGATAAGCGATATAGCCAGTAGAGCATAAATTGTATATACAAGCTTTAATGTGCCCAATATATCAACCGAATCTGCCATTTTTTCTCCTTAAAGATATTTTAATTAAAAAATTAATAGTAAAACTTTATCACTTTTTGTGAATTTAAAAGTCAGTTAATTGTATAAATTTTAATCACTTGTTTTTATTAAAAAAATAGACAACTATCGTATAATCATTTTTATAATTAAACTATTTAGGATTTTAGATGATTAAGTCAGTATGTGGATATTGCGGTGTCGGCTGCGGAGTGGAGTATGAGGAAAATAAACTAAGCGGAAATGCTTCGTATCCGATAAACAGAGGAAGCCTCTGTCAAAAAGGCGCTTCGGGACTCTTAAGCATCCATCCGCAAAATAGACTTACAAAGCCTCAAATCAGAGAAAATATAGAAGATGATTTTATAGCTTCTACATATGAAGAGTGTATAGCAGCGATTGCAGAGAAGATTAAGCAAACACCAAAAGAAAAGGTGGCATTTTACCTCTCAGGACAGCTTTTAACAGAGGATTACTACATAGCGAACAAGCTTGGCAAAGGGTTCATCGGCACAAACAATGTAGATACAAACAGTCGAACATGCATGTCAAGTGCGGTTGTAGCACATAAAAAATCCATCGGTGCGGACTTTGTTCCGCTTAGAATGGATAATATTTTTAGAGCAAATTTGCTTATTTTGGCGGGTGCAAACACGGCAGAGGCGCATGTAATCTTTCATAACAAGATAAAAAAAGCAAAAAAACAGGGTCTCAAAGTTGTGGTAATCGACCCAAGATTTACGGAAACAGCAAAGAGTGCGGATATTTATCTGCCCATCAGAGCGGGAAGCGATATAGATTTTTTTAACCTTATCTCTAAACGCCTTATAGAAGAGGGGTTGTATGACAAAGAGTTTGTGCAAAACCATATAAACAATTTTGAGTTGCTAAAAAATGGTCTGAATGAGTTGAGTTCAGCCGAGATGTTGGAGAGAACAGCTCTTTGCAGTGAGCAGTTTGAGGAGTTTTTTTCACTCTACAAAGAGAGCCAAAATATTATCACGGCATGGACTATGGGGCTAAATCAGTCCTCTCAAGGGGTGGATAAAAACTTAGCACTCATCAACACGCATTTGCTTAGCGGAAAAATATTTAAAGACGGAAACGGACCGTTAAGCCTTACAGGTCAGCCAAACGCAATGGGCGGGCGAGAGGTCGGCGGACTTGCCACTATGCTGGCTGTACATCTTGGTTTTGATGATGAGAGCGTAAAAAAAGTCTCAAATTTTTGGAAAAGCGATAAAATAAGCAACAAAGCAGGATTGAGTGCTACTCAAATGTTAGAAGCGGAACTGGAAGTTTTGATAATCTGCCATACAGATCCTATTTATCACCTTCCAAACAGAAACAAAATGGAAGCGCTTATGCAAAAAATTCCGCTGGTTGTGGAGATAAATGCTTATGAAAATTCGCAGAGTGCAAAGTTCGCCCATATAAGGCTTCCCTCAGCTCCATGGGGAGAAAAAGAGGGAACGCAAACTAACCTTGACAGAACCATAACAAAGCAGGAGAAACTTGGTAAAACATTTCAAAATATCAAAGCTGATTGGGAAATTTTTAAGCTTTTGGCATGGGAGCTCGGATATAAAAAAGAGTTTGACTATAAAAATCCTAAGGAGATATTTGAGGAGTATCAGGAGATGACAAAACTGAATAGTTATATGGATATATGCGAAGCCTCTTATGATGAGCTCTCGCATAAACCCTTTGTCTGGGGAGAAAAAATCAAAAACTTTTTAACGCCGGACAAAAAAGGAAATCTATTTTTTGTGCAAAATAAAGAGCTTAGCGAAAAAACAACGCAAGAGTACCCTTTTGTGCTGCTAACTGGCAGAACAAGAGATCAGTGGCATAGCGGGACAAAATCGGCTTCAGTGCCGTCACTTTTAAAATACAAAGAGCTTAATTTTTGCGAGATACACTCGGCAGATGCCGATATGTTGGGCATAAAAGAGGGTGATGAGATAAGAGTTGCTTCTAAAAGAGGTTCCCTTATTACAAAAGCCCTTATTACCGAGTGCATAAGAGAAAAAACTATATTTATACCCATAAGCAACCGTGAAGTAAATTACCTGACAAATGATTTGTTAGATAAGGAGTCGTTTCAGCCAGACTATAACCATAGCGCCGTGAAAATAGAAAGGCTGTATAAAAAGTAATCAACAAACTGTCTAATCCTATATGCAATATTGTTACAATATTGTCAAGAATATAGGATTGGAGCTCAAAATGGAAGAGTTGCAAAAAGCTTACGAAGCAAGAGCAAAAAAAATCAACAAAGTAGAAGAGTTAAAAGCATTAAGAACTCCAAAAGAGGCGTTTGAGCAACTGGAGTATTATGCAAAAAACGGGTACGACTCCATAAGCCAAGAGGATAAAGATTACTTTTTAAAATGTTTTGGGATTTATGATAAAAACTCTACAACTCCGCAAAAATTTATGCTTAGAGTCAGAGTCTCCGGCGGACATTTAAACGCAAAGCAAGCCAGAGTTTTGGGGCTTATTGCACAAGAGTTCGGGCAGGATTACATTGACATCACAACAAGAGCGCAAGTAGAGTTTAGATTTCTTGATATAAAAGATTTTCCGACTATATTTCAAAAAATGCAAAGTGTCGGGATAAGTTCATACCAAACAGGAGTGGACAACTTTAGAAATATTTTAAATGACCCGCTTGATAGTTACGGATTTGACAATATATTGCCATCGCAGGAGCTCTTGCTTGCTCTGGAGAGCAAATTTTTACGCAATTATGAGTGGATTTCGGCACTTCCTAGAAAATTTAACACCGCCATTACAGGTTCAATCTCTAACAGATGCAATGTTTTTGGACATGACTGCTCTTTTGTTTTGGCACAAAAAAACGGTCTTTACGGTTACAACATGTATCTTGGCGGAAAAGTGGGCAAAATCGCAAAAAGCGCAGATATTTTTCTCTCATCTGCCCTTGAGGTTGAAAAAGCGTACGATTCCATAATAGACATTTTTAAGAGATTTGGTTTTAGGGACAACAGAAACAAGAACAGACTTAGTTTTCTCATTGAAGCCGTCGGAATGGAGGAGATAGCTAGAGCCATAAGAGAAAATGCGGGAATTGATTTTGCAACTGCCGGCGAGACTATGACAAAACTTGATTTTAACGACCCAGACCATGGAAAAGTTCAGCTTCGCGATGGAAGTTTTGCACTTCATATGGTGGTTGCAGGCGGAATTTTCAGCGGAAGCGATTTAGTTGCTGTTGCAGATGCCAGCGAGAAATTTGGAAACGCAGAGATAAGATTTGATGTTGAGCAGAGCCTTTATATACTCGGCGTAAAAGATGTAGAAGCACTTTTAAAAGAGAGCATATTTGAAAAATACAAAAGTGTCGACTCTGTTTATAAAAACCATCTAATAGCATGTGCGGGTTCTCAGCACTGCCCGTTTGGGGTTATAGAGAACAAAAGCGATGCGATAAAAATGGCGGAGTATTTAGAGAAAAAAGTGCCGATTTTTGATGCAAGAGTTAGAATGTACTGGTCGGGATGCGTCAAAGGATGCGGATTGCATGGGCTTGGCGACATCGGATTTGAGGGGTGCAAAGTCAAAATAGACGGTGAAATGGAGGGAGCCGTAAATATTTCAATCGGCGGAAAACTCACAAGTGAGGGTGTTGAGGGGTACACTGTTCTCAAATCGGCTCCGCTTAAATATGCACATTTTTATGTTGAGAGTTTGATGGTTGAGTACAGGAAACACAAAGGCGCTTTTGAGAGTTTTGAGGAGTTTAACGAGAGGATTTTAAAGCTCTACACTCCTGCGGCAATCGGTTTTATAATGAAACTCGGAGCGTACTTGCGAGAGAAAAACATTGATATTGAAATAGGTTTTAGCGATAGAGTAAATAGTGGAAAAAATGAGGAGTTTGAGCTTTTTGAGATAGGTAGAAAGGTTTACTACAAACTATCAAACAAAGAGCCGTACTCGGCGTATGAGAGATTTACAAATGCGCTAAAGAGTGAAAAGTTGCAAGATATCCGAGAACTAGCTCTCGGAGTAGATGAAAATTTGGCGCTAATGTGTGAGAGAATTTTGGAGACAAAAGAGCAGAACAGGGCGGTGGTATTTTCTGAAGTCGCCCAGTTTATATCTCTTTTTTAGTTTCATATGGATAAATCGTAAATACATTAAACCCATCTTCATGAGTATATGAAAGCTCAAAGTGATGTTTGTTTAATATTCTTTTTACCAGACTAAGTCCCAACCCGTATCCGGTTTGATTTCTAGAGTTATCGCCCTGCGTAAACGCTTCGCATAAAAACTCTAGCGGTCTTTCCAGCTTCTCGCCTTTGCCTTTTACGGATATTTTTTTATCTTCTACGATGATAAATATAGGTTTTTGCACACTATATTTTAGTGCGTTATCTATTAAATTTTTTAGAGCAATAGAGAGGTAGTTTAAATCAGCATCAATGCTAAAGTTTGATTCTATTGAAATATTTACACTCGTTTCATCTTCAATAAAAAGTTTTGAGAGTGACTCGTTGATAAGTGTTTCAATATCAAAGGTTTGTATATTTAATTTATTCTGGTTTGCATTTATTTTTTCGATGGACAAGAGTTCATTAGTCATCTCATCGAGTTGAAACAGTGCTTTTTTTAGAATTTTTTTGTATTTGCTATCTTCTATCATCTCTATTGCCATTATTGATTTTGCAATAGGTGTTTTTAACTCATGTCCTATGTCCCTAAGAAGTCTTTGTCTGGATGTGATTAAATCCTCAATATTTTCTGCCATTAAATTAAATGTTTTGGCAACTTCCCCTATTTCAGCTTTACAGCTTGTTTTTATCCTTACGCAGTATTGCCCCTCTCCAAACCTTTTTATACTTGCACTTATCTCTCTTAGCGGATAAGTCATTTTTAAAATTATGAAAAACAGAGTCATTATAATGAGTATATTTATTAAAATCATATAATTTAGAAGTTCTTTGTCTTCAAAATTTTTCTTTTCTAATTGTTGTAGAGCGAGTATCTCATCATCAAGATATTTCATATAGAGCAGATATTTGTCATCTTCATATTTAAAAATTTTTATGCTCGATAGTTCAGTGGTGTACTCATAAATGGTGTGAGATGATTTTAGGTAATACTCTTTATCTTCAATAATTTTAAAATTCAGTTCTTTAAATTTTTTTTCCAAATTTAAGGTATCACTGTCGGTTAAATATTTAAACAAATCTTCTGAGATATGAATATATTTATCCTCTAAAACGGTTTCAATGGTAATTTGAGTCAGTTTATTTGCTTTATATGATACAAACATCATTGAAGCTAGGCTAATAATGAACAAAACTATAACTTTACTAAATATTGACATGATTCAACCTATAAATTTATATCCGATTCCCCACACGGACTTTATGTATCGGGGGTCTTTGGGGTCATCACCCAACTTGTGTCTTAGATTGCTTATGTGCATGTCAATAGCTCTATCTTTGGAGTTGTATTCTATTCCGGCAACGGCGTTGGCTATGGATTCTCTCGATAATGGTTTAGCTATGTTTTTTAAAAAAAGATGCAGAATGTCATACTCAATTTTTGTTAAATCAAGCAGCAGACCATCTATCTTTATCTCGTGGGAGCTCTCATTTATCTCAAAATCACCTACTATTTTGCTTTGGCTTGTATTTCTTCTTAGAATTGAGTTTATGCGCAAAACCAGCTCTCTTGGCTCATATGGCTTTGCAAGATAATCATCGGCACCAAGGTCAAACCCCAGTATTTTGTCGCTCATCTCTCCTCGTGCAGAAGATATAATAATTGGAACATTAGACATGCTTCTGATTTTTTTACATACATCAAACCCGTCCATTTGCGGCAACATCAAATCAAGCACAACAACTGAGTATAAATCTCTGTTTTTTTCAAGATGTGACAGTGCATCATTTGGTTTATCAAAAGAGTCTACATGAAACTCATAGTTTTGAAGATAATCCCCGATAAGCGTCTGCATATCTAAATCATCTTCGATAAGTAAAATATTGTGCATTACTCTACCTTCCATTCGTCAAAATAGTGTGTAAACTCTTCTCTTTGCTTTCTGCTTAAAACAGTATGAATATTTTTTAAGAGTTTTATTTCTATCTCTTTTGTTTTTTCATACAGCTCGTTATATAGTTTGTTTAACTCTTCTTTGTTAAAACTATCTTTTATAAAAACTTTCTTTATTCCGTCCTCAATATTCTCTTTAAAGCTTCTATACTCTTTTAAATCTCTTTTGAACTCTTTTAAAATTTCTTTTATTTTTTCATTTTGTTCTTGCGATAGATTTAAGTGTGAAAGCTCTTTGTTAATATGCTTTTCATTGTGATCTTCAAACCCGCTAGAGAACAACAGGCCGGAAATAATGAGCAGCAGTATTATAAGTTTCATAACTAGACTCCTTTTGCTATTTGAATATCTCTGTCATTGAGCAAACCGCGTTCTATATTTTTATGACACGCTTTGCAGTTTGATATATTACCAACCTTTTTGCTTTTAAAGATTGATTTGTCTATGGCATCGTGCTTATTTTGCCAATACGCTGTTTTTGTTACGGCAATTGTATCACTATTTTTTATACTTTTGAGAATTTTTTGAGCAGACTCTTTCGTTGAAGTTTGCGCAGAATTTTTAACTAAATAATCTTTTATTGAGTTTTTATCCGCTTCATCAAGCGAAGCATCATCTCCAAAATGGTTCTCTAAATCATCCATCATCTTAACCCAAGACTCTTTTGGAAGTAGATAGGGCGGGTAGAGAGTGTGACAACTAATGCACTCTTTGTAAAACTGTTCATGTTCAGCTCTGTAATCAACCGCTTTATTTGAATCTTTTATCAATATATTTGATGGGGTCAAAAGAAGGTATGTAAAAAGAATAAGCGCCAAACCAATCCATAAAACTCCAAAAAGCTGTTGAAATCTTGTAAGTTTTACGCTTTTGCCATCACCCTCTTTGTACCCGAATATCATTGACTCGACCGCTTTTGAGTTGTGCAAAAATCTGTCCAGAAGCGCACCTGCAATGTGAATGAAAATTACAAACATAAAAGCATTTGTAAAAAACTCATGCATATCTTCAAAAAAATCCATATCTTTATAACGCGAAGTGTTTAAAAAAGATAAAATGCCCATGCCCTCTTGCGTGCCAAAAACTACAACTCCGCTTATAACAGATGCTAAACCTAAAATAATCATAGCGATTATCGCCCAGCTTGAAGCTGGATTATGCCCCGCATACTCTTTTTTGTTGCCAAAGATATTTAACAAGTACTCTTTTAAATCTTCTATATTGAAATTAAAATCTTTAAATTTAGAGTGTTTAACATCCAAAAATCCCCATGCAATGCGAAACAAAAGGAGCAAACCGATTGTATAGCCGACTATGGCATGGTAATCAAGCAGGTTTTCAAATTCTGCTATTAAAAAAATCGCGCAAACGGCAATAATCAGTAGTATATGAAAGAGCCTTGTAAAAAGGCTCCATATATAAGTCTTAGTCATCTTCCCATTTTCCGTAATTTGGAATATTTATCTCTCGCTCACTATACGAACCTTTGTCGGCTTTTGTATGACATGCCATGCAGTTTGCCAAAGATTTAACATCTTTTTGTTCTATGAGTTTAGGTTTTATCCCTTTATGCTCTTTTATAAAATAGCCTGTTTTTGTTATGGCTACCGGAGTTTCAACCGCAGGGATACTGTCATTGATTTTTTTACTTCTCTTATAGTTTGTAAATTTTTCTGCCGAATTATCAACAAGATACTTCAATATTTTTTTCTTATCTTCCGGCTCTAACGACGCATCAGTACCAAAGTGATCATTCAAGTTTTCCATAACCTTTTTCCATGATTTGCTGGGAAGAAGCCCTGGTTGATAAGCAAAGTGGCAACTTGCACACTCTTTTATATAAAAATCATCCGTTACCGGAGCCACATCTTTTTTGCCACCAAGAAACGAACCATCCGCCATTAAACTCCCAACTACTAACAGTGATGCAAAAACTACTTTTTTCATAATATCTCCTTTTATTTTTTATTTATAATGTATGTAACTACATCGCCTTGCTCTATTGCCGTGCCTTCTCTTCCATAAACATCGTTAAAGTTTCTTCTTAACCATTTTTTTACCTCTTTTACATCAGTGAATCTCTCTTGATTTGCTAAGGGAGAAAGAGGTTTTATAACTTTATTTGTATTTGGATTTAACCCATTGACCGATAAGTTACTTGTATGGCAAGTAACGCATGAGATTGGATTGCCTTTTTTATCTGTCTGCTTTGATGTAAAAACCTTTTCACCTCTGTCATAATCAAAATCTTTAAAATTTGGATTTTGTTTTTTTGCTTCGGCTCTTAAACCATTCATAAACTCTTGCATTTGAGGATTTAACTCTTTTGCTTGAATCAATGAAACCATAACCAATGAAGCAAGTACTATTTTTTTCATTTTTAAACTCCTGTATTTTTTAGATATTAAAAGTTTAAGAGAAAAGTGTCAAGATTTGTTTGACAATGTTTTGACAAATTATTGACAATTTAACATCAATAAATAAAATATATGGATATTTTAGAGACTTTGTAAAGAAAGTGTAAAGAGATTGTAGTACCGTTCTTGACAATCTTGCTTTAAACTACTAATATCTAAAAACTAAAATTACTGAAGGGGTCAAAAATGAAATTATCAAGAGGAACTGCTCCGTTTCTAGCTCTATTGTTAGCAACGGCTACATACGCGGTTGAAAATGTAAAAGTTGACGGTGAAGCAAAGTTGTGGTATCAAACTGGTAACAAAAGCATAGATTCGTTCGACATGTTCAGACAAGAGAGTACCGTTGGGCAAGCTGCCTTGGAACTTGGTGTAAAAGCGGATCTTTATAGTGGGCTTAAAGGAAATGTCAGAGGAATTGTTTTAGATTCACTTGGTTTGCAAGATGACTATATACAAGATATTTCATCGGCCGGCGCAGGATATGAACACGGTTCTTACTATAAAACGCAAATATGGATTTCAGAGGCAAATCTTGATTATAAGATTTCAAACACTTCTGTTATTGCAGGTCGTCAAACACTCAATACACCGCTACTTTTTACAGAGCGTTGGAATGCGTCGTATAACACTTTCGATGCTGTTGTTGTAATAAACAATGATATTCCAAAAACTACTTTGGTGGCTGGATATGTCGCTCAACATAATGGTGGCGCTCATGCGGGAAATGCAACTGAAATTGTTGCTTTTCCAAGCACAACAATGCATAGCGGTGAATTTTACGGTTTTGGCAGCACTTATAACGGCAGTAGGGTAACCGATGGCGAAAAAGGAGCTTACTTTTTTGGTGCGATGGTTAAACCGATTGATAAGCTGGTTGCCAATCTGTGGTACTATGATGTAAATTCAATTCACAAAGCTTACTGGGTAGATGCCGAGTACAAAATTTCAAATCTCATTTTTGGCGTTCAAAACAGCGGTATTGATAGAGCGCTTTCTAGTGCAGATGACGCAATGATTACGGCGGCAATGGTTGGTTGTACAATAGATAAATTGAGTGTAGATGTTGCTTACTCAACAACTGATGAAGGAAATGCCGGCACAGCTACTATTGTTAATACTGCAACAGGCGATAAATCAAAAGTATATACTCAATCAGTGTTTCAAGATGGTGCAATGGTTGGTACTCGCGATACAACGGCATGGAGAGTTAATGCAGGCTATAAATTTGATCCTGTAAAACTTAGCGCTTCTGTTCAAAACACAAAACAAGATTCTAGTACAAGCATGAAAGAAGGCACGGAGTTTGACCTTATTGCTACGGCTAACATTGCTAAACTTGTTGATTTGACTGGTATGTATATTCATAGAGATGTTGATATGAAGACGGCAAGAGATTTTCAACAAAATGCTGTTCGTTTGATTGCTTCGGTGAAATTCTAAAAAATTACTATATGCGTGACCTATAAAATACTCTCCTACAAGTAAAAAAATAGGTCACTGCAAACATTGTATAAACTTTAGTTTGTATCTTTTAGTACAAGATACCTTTATCTGGGTGAGCTTCTTCGCCCATGATTGTTGCTTTGTCATCACTAGCCGTTTGAGTTGCGCTAAGCGTTGCTGTTAAACCAAGTATTAAAAGCATAGCTGTTATAACTTTTTTCAATATACAGACCTTCCTTTCATTGATTTTAATTCACAAACTTTTTCATTGTTATTATTAAATTTATGAATCGTTATAAAGTTATAACAAAATAATGTTAATATCAATAATTATTATGACAACATAATAAAAATTTATCTGAAACAGAGACGATATTACACATTTTGTCACGAATTTATCAACACAAGAAGAATAAAGTTAATTATCGTCATAACAATAAAACCATTTTTATAAAAGAGAAGTGGTGAACGCTCTAAAATTGAGCTGTTTTTCTCAAAGAACGGTTTTACTTTTTGCGGGTTTTTAAGTTCATACATCATCTCCGAATAGTGGGCGTATCTCTGATTTTTATCTATGGCAATAGCACGAAGTATTACGCACTCAAGCCAATGCGGTATATTTTCGTTGTAAAAACTTGGTTTTTTTGCCTCTTTGAATACCGGAGTTTGAAAAGGCTCTATTTCTCCATACGGATACTTTTTTGTAAGTCCCAAGTAGAGGGTGACTCCAATGGCAAATATCTCGCTTGATTCGCATATAGCTTCATTTAAAAACCTCTCAGGAGACAAAAAACTCGGCGTTCCGGCTTTAGAGTTTATGGAAAAAATCTCCGTAATTGAACCAAAGTCAATAACCTTAAAAGTTATGTTTTGTCCATCTGTTTCAAGCATAATATTTTGAGGTTTTATGTCACCATGAACCAAATCACTCTTTAGTAGAAATTGTGACATATCAAGTAAAACCCCGCCAAGTTCGACTGCATCATCAATTGTTAGATTTTTTTTCTGGAGCATATCGCCAAGATTTTCACCTCTAATGAGCTGCATAACATAGTATCTTTGGGTTCTGTTCTTTGGGATAACCGCCTTTGGAAAAAAATCAGCCTTGAGCCTTTTTGCATTCCACGCCTCTTTAACGAAAAAATCCAATACTTTTTCGTCATCAATTGCTTCAGGAGAAGGAAATTTTAGAACATACTCTTTTGTTTTTTTGGAGCATAACCAAGTTCTATCGTTTGGAATAAGTGATTTTTCAAGTTTGTAGCCATCTATGATTTGCTCTTTTTTTAGCTGGTAGGGAATCGGTAATTTTTGATGTTTGAGTATCTCTAACTCACTCATTTGCAAAATTTCAACAACAACTGCCGTCGTGTCATCATCAAGGTTATCATTTACTAAAGAACTGGCTTTTTTTACCAAAGAGTGAGCGCCAAAATGTATGTTTTTTTCAAGCAAATCAAGACTTAAAGTGTTGTAAAGCCCGTCACTGCAAAGGACTATTTTGTCATTTTGAGAGAGAATATTTTCAAAGTAAAACGGCTCAACGCTTTTTTCACCCCCGATTGCTTGAGTAAGTATATGACTTCCTTCCTGCATAACATGGTCAAAGGAGAGTTGCGTCAAAGAGCCGTTTCTGTGCAGATAAACCCTGCTGTCTCCTACATTTGCGCCGTAAAGCCTGTTTCCCTCTATCACTACAAGAGATAGAGTTGTCAGAAGCTCGGCTCTTTCGTAATTTACCATGCTCTCTTGATATAAGATGGAGTTGATTGCAGAGATGAAAGTTCGTATTGATTTTTCGATGCTCCAAGCACGAGGGCGGATTTTAAAGTTGTTTAAGAGGTAGTTTGCAGTGCGTTTTGCCGCCTCGCCTCCTGCTTCAGCACTTCCGACACCGTCACAGACGATGGCGATGGTAATGCTTCCGCTGGAGAGAACGGCGTAAAAATCATCACTTGTTAAATCTCTCCCTTTTGCAAGGGAAAATGCAGAGCTTTTTATGTTTTGTATCAAATTCTACCGCCGGCGTTTACGCCCCATGTAGTTCTCCATCTAGTTTTTACCAAACTGATCCCAAGAAGTGCGACCGCAACAAGTCCGCCAAAAATCAAAAATCCTGCAGTGTATCCGCCAAAAGTCTCTTTACTCCATCCAAGTATATTTATAAGCAAAGTTCCTCCGAGTCCGCCGCCGGCACCGATTAATCCTGTCATAATTCCTATATCCTTGCCAAATCTTTGAGGAACAAGTTGGAAAACCGCCCCATTCGCCATACCTAAGTTTGCCATAATCAAAAAGAGAACTAAAATCGCAAAACCAAACGGCAAGGCAACCAAAGCACTTAAAAGTATCAAAGCAAAAACCAAACCAAAAAATATGTAAAGTGATTTTACTCCGCCAAGTCTGTCTGCTACGGCACCTCCGACGGGACGAAGAATAGCTCCCGCAAAGATACATAAAGCGCCAAAATAACCGGCTACAACTTTAACATTTGCCTCATCTAAAACCTCTAAGCCAAATGCGCTCATATCGGCTTGATAAGTGTTCATAAGATAAACTTTCATATATCCTGCAAACCCCACAAATCCGCCAAAACTTATGGCATAAAAGAGGTTAAACCACCAAGTATCTCTGTCTTGAAGCAGTTTGCCATAATCGCGAAGTTTCTTTACTCTAGGAGTGTAAACCTCTGGGGGCGCATCTTTTGCCATAAACATATAGGTTACAAAAATAATGCTTGATAAAACCGCACCGACTAGAAATACGCTCTCCCAGCCCCAAAGTTCGGCAATTTTTGGAGCAAAAAGAAAGTCGATTACTACACCGATGTTTCCGGCTCCTGCAATGCCTAAAACAACACCTTGAAGTTTTGGCGGGTACCATTGACCTGCCTGCGGAAGAGCAACTGCAAACGATGCACCTGCAAATCCAAGTCCCATCGCAACGACCAAAAGCTCATCGTAAGAGATGTTTGCACCTCTAAAATAAGCGTAAAACAGAACTGCAATAACTAAAAGTTGAGAAGCAAGAGCGGTTTTTTTCGCACCAAACTTATCGACGCCAAATCCTAAAACTATGCGCAAAATTGCTCCGGCTAAAACGGGAATGGATAGAAGCGTTGCGGTTTGTGATTCGCTCATTATAAATCCGCCAACTGCCAAAGATTCGGCAATCTCGCTAGAGAGCGGTCCAAGCATAGTCCAAACCATAAAACTAAAATCAAAGTATAAAAATGCAGCTAAAAGTGTCGGCCAATGTCCTTGACCTCTTAGTGCGCTAAATCCAGCCATAACAACCTCCTAAAAAAGATAGGAAAATTATAGTGACAAAATTGAGCCATTTTCACAGTTAGTTGATTAAAAAATAATCAGTAATAAAAAATATTACGATTAAAAAATAGACATTAGTATAATATTGTGATTTTTATTATAAAAACTCTTTGTATCTGCTATTTCTTTTGTGTATCTTTACTTATACTTTTTATATACTTGAGTATGTTTTCCAAGCATAATAAGAGTTAAAAAAGTACCCTCAATAGCAAAAATCAAAAGCCAATCATTTTTAATATGTATAGATTCAAGTTCTAGCATAGTGCCTTTGAGAGGATGTCGTTTGTATTTTTTATCAATTTCTTCATTATTTTGAAGTTTTTGGATGATTGACTTTAGTTCATCAAACTCTTCATCTTTGTATTTTCCACTTTTTTTATCTCTTTGGATATCTTTTTGAAATGACTTTTCAACTTTTATTTCAAGCATTTATCAAATACCCAAATCCTCAAAAAGTTCGTTTGCTGTTTTATATATTTGTCTGTTTTTATCTGATTTGATGTTGCTTGCCCTTTCATTTAGCTCAGCTGAAGGCAAACTAAGCTCAAAAGGAATTTTTTTCTCCATCGATACTTTTGCTAAAAAAAGATTTACAGCATCTCCAAAACTAAGTCCAAAACTGCTAAAAACCTCTTTTGCTTCGTTGTAAAACACATCATCAACTCTTACACTTGTTTGCATTTTCATCTTATAATCCTTACGACTTTTTGTATATTATAATCCGTTTGGAGTATGAAGTCAAGGAAAATTTGGCAAGATTCCAAATGTGTACAAAAAATAAAACTCACCGCATAAAAAATATTGAACCACGCAAAGCCGATGCCACTTGATGAGATGCGGAGGCTGCTAGAAGCGCAGTTGTTTTAAGTGTGATAAAATCTCTTTATGAAACTATCACACTTAAAACAGATAACTGCCTACCTGCAAAAATTTACAAAAATATCAGCTATTTATAGAGTAAGCGACACCATTATAAAAGTTGCGTTTGACAGAGATGATGAGCTTTACTTTGAGATGCAGCGTTCAAATTCAAAAATATTCAAATGTACTTCTTACGCTCGTTCAAAAGTCTACAATGCCCCTTTTGATGTGCTTCTTGCAAAACGATTTAACCGCGCAAATATTTTAAACATAGAGCTTTTCGGCGGTGACAAAATTATAAGATTTAAAACTTCCGTGGCTTCGGCGTACAAGGAGGAGACAACATATCTGCAGTTTGAATTTACCGGAAAATATACAAATGTGATTATCTTAGATGAAGATGAGACAGTTCTTGAAGCACTTCGACATGTTGACCTTTTTTCATCGTTTCGTGAAGTGAGGGTTGGACAGAAACTCTTAAATGTTCCGCAGGCTCCGTTTGAGGCAAAAGAGTATCCTCTTGATGATGTTGAGCAGTTTTTGTATGATGAGTATGCAAGAGAAGAGCAAGAGAAGTTGGCTTCACTAAAAAAGCAAAAAATCTCACTTTTAAATAAAAAATTAAAAAAATTAGAGAAGCTCATCGATTCGTTAGATGATGAAAATGCTTTGGAAGAAGAGGCTTTAAAATACCAGCATTACGGAAATCTTCTTTTGGCAAATATGCACAATATCAAGCCATATCAAAAGGTTGTAGAGCTAGATGATTATGATGGCAAAAAGGTTAAAATAGAGCTTCACAAGGAGTTCTCATCTGTTGCAATGATGGCAAATTCGCTATTTTCAAGAAGTAAAAAAGCAAAACAGAGAGCTCTTCATATGCATATAGAAAAAAGTTCTTTAATCTCAAAGATAGAACATATGAAACTCTTTATACACACGGTTGAGGAGGCAAAGGATGTTGCAAAAATACAGCTTCTTTTCCCAAAAAATGTTCAGGCTAAAAAAATAAAAACAAATGATTCGATTGAGACTTTTTGGATTGAAGGTTATAAAGTAAGCCTTGGAAAAAATGAAAAAGGCAATGTTGAACTGCTTCAAAATGCAAGAGCAAAGGACATCTGGCTCCATATGAAAGAGAGACCATCGGCGCATGTCATCATAACTACGGACAAGCAAAATGTTCCAGATAGCGTTATAAAAGGGGCGGCGAGATTATGCGTTGATTTTACAATATTTCAGCAAGACAAGTATTTGGTCGATTATACCCCAAGAAGAGAAGTGACGATTCAGAGCGGTGCGAATGTACTTTACAACAAGTATAAAACTATAGAAATAGATACGAGGGGCTAATACAATATGGCAGTAGGTTTAGTGGGAAATACAATCTATGTTAATCAGCAAACCGCAAGCGTCTCATCGCTCGTAAACACCCATAACAGCCGTATAGATTTTCAAAATATGGCGGCTCATGCTGCTGCACAAGAAAAAGAGAAAGAGGTTGCCGAAATCCGCCCAACGGAAGAGACTTATCAAGTCGACCCAGACCGTGAGCATGAAAAAAATGAGGCAGACCAAGAGAGTAAAAGAAATAAAAAACAAGAGAAGTCAGAAGAAGAGGGCGAGAGCCATCCGCCTCTGCATATACTAGATATTAAAGTCTGATAGGTTATAATTATCCAATATTTAATTAGGGATTGCAAATGAGCATACTTACAACTTCCAAAGAGAGAGTTACTACAGGCTTAGTCCTCGTAGCCGCTGTACTTCTTATTGGTTTAATAAACAATTTTTATCTTATGTGGTTATTCTTAGGAGTAGTCTATATTTTAGCGTTTAAAGAGGCTATGAAGCTTTTTGATATTCACAGCAGCAGCTTAATATACTTCGCTGCCGGACTTTGGTTAATCGCTGCGGTATATCCTCTCAGTGATGACCTTTTTGTGCTAGCCGGTGTGGCTTATGCAAGTGCTGTTGCTTTTAACAGGGAGTTATCTTGGAAAAATTTTCTTCCGTTTATCTATCCGACGGCAGGAATGCTTTTTATCTTAAGTATGTATCAAGAGTATGGCGTGATGTCTCTTTTGTGGCTTTTAATAGTTGTTGCTATGACTGATATAGGGGCTTATGCAGTCGGTAAAAGCATCGGTAAAACTCCATTTAGTCAAACTTCTCCAAACAAAACCATAGAGGGTGTTCTTGGCGGAGTAGCTGTAGCAACGATTGCCGGTATGTTTGTTGGACTTAGCATAGTTGATTTGGGTATATCGATTATAATCTCTTTTGTAGTCGCGGTCAGTTCGATTTTTGGTGATTTGTTTGAGAGTTCATTAAAAAGAAATGCCGGAGTAAAAGACAGCGGAGATATTTTACCGGGTCACGGCGGTGTTTTAGACCGCATAGACGGCTATCTTTTTGGGGCTATAGTTATGCTTGTGCTTTTAAGAGGACTTGTGTAGGTGATACTACTCGGCTCTACCGGTTCTATCGGCGTAAATACGCTTGAAGTTGCAAAAAAATTCTCAATGAGTGTTGAAGTGCTTGTTGCCGGCAATAATATCGAGCTGTTAAACAAGCAGATAAAAGAGCATAACCCAAAAACAGTCGTTGTCGCAAACAAAGAGGATGTTCTTAGGGTAAATCATCCTCATGTTTTTTATGGGCAAGAGGCAATTTTAAGAGCAATAGAAGATTCTTCAAGCGAGTTGGTCGTAAATGCGCTTGTCGGCTTTTTGGGACTTCGTCCGACACTTGCCGCTCTAAAATGCGGGAAAAAAGTAGCTCTTGCCAACAAAGAGTCGCTTGTTGCTTGCGGTGCTTTTATAGACACAGCCAAAATCCAGCCTATTGACAGCGAACACTTCGGGCTTTGGTATCTTATGCAAAACCGCCCCGTAGAGAAGATGATAATCACGGCAAGCGGCGGAGCATTTCGTGACTGGGAGATAAACAAACTTCAAAACGCAACTCTAGCCGATACCCAAAAACATCCAAACTGGTCGATGGGGCAGAAAATCACCATAGACAGCGCAACAATGATGAACAAAATGTTTGAACTCTTAGAGGCTAGATGGCTCTTTGGAGAGGGCAAATATGATGCGATAATCGAAACAAAGTCACTCATCCACGCGCTTATCGACTTTAAAGACGGCTCAACCACCGCACATTTTGCCCATGCAAGTATGCAGCTCCCCATCGCTTTTGCGCTTAATGGAGCGATGCAAGAAAATATCCTCCCGCATGTGGATTTGCTAAAAGTCGGCTCTTTGGAGTTTCGAGAGATAACGCGTGATAGATACCCGATTTGGCAAATAAAAGATGAACTCTTAAAAAACCCATCCCGCGGGGTGGTAGTAAATGCCGCAAATGAAGCGGCAATCGAAAAGTTTATAGAGAATAAAATCGGCTTTATGGATATAGCAAAAATAGCCATTGGAGCGTATGAAAAGTTTAATACTTGTCCAAAAAACGTTGATGATGTATTTGCTATTGATGAAGAGGTTAGGAGAAGTATATAATTATGCTAAAATTCAATTCATTAAGTAAATAAATGTTGAGTATTAATGGTAAGTCTGTGTAAAAATATGACAAAATGCAATAATTTTTTATTTTGTCATATTTTTAGATTAGAATAAATAAAAAATAAGGTGAGTCTCAATGCTGACAGATTTTTCTCTAAATGACTTGATAACTAAACTACAGTTTATTCCAAAAGAAAATAGTGTCAATGTTTACCATAAAAAGTATTCAAATCATAATGATTACAATATAGAGATTGATTTAGATAAAAACAGTATTGATTTTGGGAGTAATATTTTTTTTAACGATTTCAAGAACTCTATTCAAAAAATCACAAAAGAAGAAGATTTGGTTGTGCTTGAATGTGTAAACAGACTTTTAATAAAAGGCTATAGTCCAAAAAATATAGTACTTGAAAAAGTTTACCCATCAGGTCACGGTACGAGCGGCAGATTAGATATTTTAGTAAATAAAGATGATGCTTCTGCTTACATGATGATTGAATGTAAGACTTGGGGAAAAGAGTTTGACAAGGCACTCGCTAAACTTCAAAAAGACGGCGGACAACTTTTCACTTACTTTCAACAAGATAAAAATGCAGAAATTTTAGTTCTTTACGCATCTAAAACTACTAAAAATAGTGTTGAATATACAAATCAAATTATTAAAATAGAAGAAGAGTACAGAGCTACGAGTAATGTAAAAGATTTTTTTGATAGATGGAATAAAACCCCTAAAAACAATGGTGTTTTTAATGATTGGAACACTCCTTACAACTATAAAAGTCAAGCGCTTACGCCTAAAGATTTAGTAGATATAAA
Source organism: Sulfurimonas sp. RIFCSPLOWO2_12_36_12 (assembly GCA_001829675.1). GTDB lineage: Bacteria > Campylobacterota > Campylobacteria > Campylobacterales > Sulfurimonadaceae > Sulfurimonas. Next base: position 19,481 of record MIBZ01000050.1, read on the forward strand.
ACAAGAAGACAGCAGTTTTATATTTAACCGTTTTATGGAGATACTAAGACACAATGTCGTATCAGATAAGCCCAACGCTTTTAACAAAATATTTACGCTCTTTCTTTGTAAAATCATGGATGAAAAACATACAAAAATAAATGAAGAACTTGAGTTTCAATGGTTAGAAGGAATTGATAATCATGTCAAATTCCAAAAAAGATTAACCGACCTTTATCAAAGGGGCATGAAAGAGTTTCTTGATAAAGAGGTGACCGACTTAAGCGATAAAGAGTTTGAAGAGAAATTTGGCATACTTGACAATAGTATAAAAGAACGACTGTTGGAAGAGTTTACAAAAATAAGACTTCAAAAAAATAATGAATTTGCTATAAAAGATGTGTTTGATCAAGAAACGTTTGAAGAGAATGCAATAGTCGTTAAAGAGATAGTTGAACTGCTTCAAAACTATAAAATAAGATATACAAAAAAACAGCAGTTTCTAAGTGATTTTTTTGAGCTTTTATTAACAACCGGGCTTAAACAAGAAGTTGGACAATTTTTTACACCCGTGCCAATAGCAAGATTTATAATCAGAAGTATCCCTTTTGACAAGATAATAAAAGAGAAGTTAATTAAAGGTGAGAGAGACGAACTTTTACCAAATATTATCGACTATGCAGTAGGAAGTGGGCACTTTATAACCGAAGCAATGGATGAAATACAAAAAGAACTTAACAGTATTGCAACAGATGATTTTATACAAGATACGGCAAAAAAAATTATAAGTTGGAAAACAGACCATTTTGATTGGGCTTATGACTATGTTTACGGAATCGAGAAAGATTACAGACTTGTAAAGACTGCTAAAGTTGGGTGTTATTTACACGGAGACGGTTTGGCAAAAGTAATTCACGGAGATGGACTTTCCAACTTTACAAATACGAAAGAGTTCAAAGGGAAGTTGGCACATAGCGATAAAAATTATCCTCAAGACAATAAAAAGTTTGATACCGTGGTTTCAAATCCGCCGTATTCAGTCAGCGCTTTTAAAAATGTAAGTAAAAAATTTGACGGTAGTGATTTTGAACTTTACGACAGACTAACAGACCAAAGTAGCGAGATAGAAGCTTTGTTTATTGAAAGAACAAAACAGCTCCTTAAAGATGGCGGAATAGCAGGAATAATACTTCCAAGTAGTATCTTAACAGGCGGTGGTATCTATACCAAAACAAGAGAGATAATATTTAAATATTTTGACATCGTAAGCATCACCGAACTTGGCTCAAACACTTTTATGGCAACGGGAACCAATACAGTAGTGCTTTTCTTAAGAAGAAAAAACAATATGGAGCATGTCAACATACAGGTTTCAATAGAGAAACTCTTTGATAGTAAAAAAGATATAACAATCAATGGTCTTGAAAAACCACTCTCAAAATATCTTTCGTATGTATGGGAAAATATAACTATTGATGACTATATAACATTGATAGAAAAAAATGCAAATACAACTATCCAAAACCATGAGATATATAAAGAGTACACCAAAAAGTTTGATAATGTCCAGAAGATAATGGAGATTGAAAAAGAGAAACTTTTATATTTTATCTTGGCATATCCCCAAAAAGTCACAGTTGTAAAAACAGGTGAGAAACAAGCAGAGAAGAAGTTTTTAGGTTATGAGTTTAGTAACAGAAGAGGAAGCGAAGGTATCCATGCAATTGCTAGAAGTAAATCTATAGATGAGTGTACATCTTTGTATGATGAGAACTCTTATGTCAATAGCTTAAAAGCAAACAGTTATATCTACAGTGCGTTTACCGGTCAAACAAAAGAGATAAATGAGAGTTTAAAAGAGAATATCTCTTATATGGATTTAGTAGATATGATGAGTTTTGACAGAATCAACTTTGAAAAAAACATCTCATTAAATGCTAAAAAAAAATTTAAAATTGAGAGTAAGTGGGAGCAAAAACCTTTTTTTGATATTTTAGAGATTGAATATGGCACAAGAATAGTAAAAAAGAGTACAGAGGGCTCTTTGTATCCAGTATATGGTGGCGGTGGGGAGACATTTTCATCAGATGAGTTTAATCGTGAAAATAGGGTTGTAATATCAAGATTTGGGATGTCCCCATACTGTGTGAGACAAATTGATGGAAAGTTTTTTTTAAATGATTCTGGTTTTACAGTAAGCTCAAAAGACATGAATATTCTGCACCCTAAATATTTAGATAGTTACTTATTTGCGATGCAAGAGTATATTTATTTGTGTGGCAGAGGAGTTGCACAAAAAAATATGGATATGGAAGAATTTAAAAAAATAAAAATTCCACTCCCTCCAAAAGATATTCAAGAAAAAATCGTAAAAGAGATTGAAGCTTTAGAAAAAATTGAACAAAAGAATAGAATTGAAATTAAAAAATATGAAAAAGAAATAAAAACTATAATTGACGACTTGGAAATAAATAAGAAATATTTACTTACAGATGTTTCTGAGAATTGGGATAATAAAAGAAAACCAGTAACAGCAGGAGACAGAGAAAGTGGAATATATCCATATTATGGAGCATCTGGTATAGTTGATTATGTAAACAATTATCTAATAGATGATACTGTTTTGCTCATCTCTGAAGATGGTGCAAATTTAAAATCAAGAGTCTATCCAATTGCATTCTCAGCTACTGGTAAAATATGGGTAAATAATCATGCACATATATTAAAATTTGATAATACAAATACTCATAAAATTGTTGAGATATTTTTAAATAAAATGGATTTATCTCCTTATATTACCGGTCAAGCTCAACCAAAATTAAATCAAAAAAACCTAAATGAAATTAAAATCCCTCTTCCATCACCCGAAGAACAGAAAAAGATAGTTGCTCAAATAGAGAGCATAGAAAAAGAGATACAAAAAAAAGAGCATGAATTAACAAATATTCCAAAGCAAAAACAAGCTATCTTAGACAAGTATTTAAAATGATTTTATCCATAGAGAGTTCCTGCGATGACAGCGCCATTGCTATAACAGAGATTGCCACAAAGAAGCTTCTTTTTCACAAAAAAATATCGCAAGAGCTGGAGCACTCAGTTTATGGCGGAGTTGTTCCGGAGCTTGCAGCAAGGCTTCATGCAGAGGCACTTCCTAGGATTTTAGAGGAGTGCAAGCCCTATTTTGATGGTTTAAAAGCGGTCGCAGTTACAACAACTCCTGGGCTTAGTGTCACTCTTGTTGAGGGTGTTGTTATGGCAAAAGCTATCTCTATCGCACTAAACATCCCTATAATAGGCGTAAATCATCTTATCGGGCATATCTACTCTCTCTTTATAGAGAAAGAGGCTCACTTTCCTTTGACTGTTCTGCTGGTTTCAGGCGGACATACGCAGGTTATGGAAGTTAAAAGCCTCATGGAGATAAAGACGGTTGCAAAAAGCATGGATGACAGTTTCGGCGAGAGTTTCGACAAAGTGGCTAAGATGATGAATCTCGGTTATCCGGGAGGACCTGTTATAGAGAAGTTGGCAAAGGACGGAGATAGAAAAAGGTATAATTTTACCGTTCCGCTGCATCAATCGCCGCTTATCGCTTTTTCATACTCTGGACTGAAAAATTCGGTTAGACTGGCTGTTGAGAGTGCAGAGGCGGATGATTATGAAGATATTGCCGCTTCGTTTGAGCATATTGCTACGGCGCACATCATACAAAAACTAAAAAAGTATTTTAAGGAGGTTTCACCGAAAACATTTGCGATAGTAGGCGGAGCAAGTGCAAATCTCTATCTTCGTTCACAGATTGAGGAGCTTTTAAAACCTCACGGGGCAACGCTGCTTTTGAGTGAGTTGAAATACTGTTCAGACAATGCGGCAATGATAGGAAGAGTGGCTTTAGAGATGTATGAAAAGGAGATGTTTAGTTCGCTTGATGAGCTTGAAATCTGTCCCAAAAGTGTCATTTAACTTAAGATGTGCTTAGTATCGGGCTCTATTTTTCTAATTAAGAGTTAAATTATCCGATTTAAAATATACTTCCTCATCAAAATAGATAATTAAAATAAAACAGAAGGAGCCAAAAATGGCAACTACAAAATTCAAAGGTACAGAAGTAGAGTTATTAGGAAATCAAGTAAATGTTGGTGATAAAGCGCCAGAGGTTACAGTTGTAAATTCAGCTGGTTTAGGTGATGTAGTTGTTGGCGGTGCTCAAGGACAAAAGCAGCTAATCATAGTTGTTCCATCACTGGACACTGGTGTATGTGCTACTGAAACTCGTAACTTCAATGCAAGAGCTGCAAAGCTAGAGGGTGTTAAAACTACTGTTGTTTCTATGGATTTACCATTCGCATCTGGCAGATTTTGTGCTGCTGAGGGAATTGACAAGCTAACTGTTGCATCTGACTTCAGAAACAAAGATTTCGCTAACGCTTATGGTGTACTTCTTGGCGGTTCAGTTCTTGCAGGTGTTACTTGTAGAGCAATTTTCGTAGTTGACGCTAATGGCATTGTAACTTACAAAGAAATCGTTCCAGAAATCACAGAAGAGCCAAACTACGACGCTGCAATTGCTGCGGTTAAGTAATTAATCTATTCTACACTCCCCAACTTCTCTACACTAAAGGGCTTCGCGCCCTTTAAAAATCAAGTAAAAATTTGCTACAATAATTTTATCTTTAAATAAGGATTTTATTTATGAAAAAAGTAATACACACACTTACATGCGTGGCTATTTTGGCTTCTAGCGCAATGGCTGATAGTGCAAGAGTTGAAATGGGTGCGGGCGCATGGATGCAAGAGTCAAAAGGAAGCGCATCTTACACAGACGGCGGAGCGGACGGCAGTTATGTTTCAAGTGAGAAAGATAGTACTGAACCTTATGTTTGGGCTCTTATTAAACATCCTGTTCCAATTCTGCCAAATCTTAGAGTTGAGTATGTTTCTATAAAGGATAGCGGTATTGCAAGTGGAGAGTTTAAAGACTTTGATATCGATCCAGCTCCTTATACTACGCTATCTTACGATGTGAAACAGTATGACATCATCCCATACTACAATATCTTAGATAATACGACTTGGTTTACGCTTGATTTGGGGTTAGACATTAAAATCGTTGACGCATCTTACAACGCAGCACCTACAACTGGATTTTCAGGTTACAGAGA